>CBDTVH010000099.1:0-7061 GCA_965363665.1 uncultured Yoonia sp.
CGCTTTGATCGAAACGCGCGAAACGATCGCCCGCGATATGGGATTGAAACGGTTGATCGCAGATACGCTGACGCCCAACGTTGAAATGCGGACCCTCTATCCAAAGCTGGGGTTTGTGGAACTGGATACGCCACTACCGACGACGACGTACGTGGATCAGCCCATGTTGCGGGGGCAAATGCATTTTTTCGAGAAGATGATTTAGGACATGCGTGTGGGTATCACCCACCTTACCGTTTCTTTACGGCGCGCGCTGCGAGTGCGGCCGCTTTGATCTCTTCCGCGATCTCGTCCGCCTCCTCGGGTTCAAAATCCATCGGTATTTCGATCCCGTCGGCCTCGATGAATATCCGCACCATGCCCAGATCGGTCGGCCCGATTTGCATGTTCGCCTCTATGTCGCGTTCGTTATTGATACCCATGTCGCACCCTTTGATCAGATGGCTCATGTCCTACCGTGTGCTGGGCTTGATTGGCAAGGGCGGGGCAGGCAAGAATGGTTTATGGAATTCGCCTTGCGCCCTTTTGATGCCGGTGACGCCGATTGGCTGGTCGCTGAGCATGCAACCCATTACGCGCAGGTCGAAGGGTTCGATGACAGCTTTGGACCTCTGGTGCGCGGCATCATCGAGGCGTTTCTGGCAGACCATGACGAAAACCGTGAAGCAGGATGGATCGCCTACCAGGGTGAACGGCTTTTGGGCAGCATCTTTTGCGTGCGCAAGGATGAGAGGACGGCCAAGCTGCGGCTCTTTTATGTTGTGCAAGCGGCGCGCGGTACGGGAGTGGCGCAAGCGCTTTTGGATCAGTGTCTGAGCTTTGCCCGCGGCACCGGCTATGCCGCGCTGACCCTGTGGACCCACGAAAGCCATGCCGCCGCGGGCCGCATCTATCTACGCAATGGCTTTACCCGCATTCGCGCCGCACCGGTGCATTCCTTCGGTGTCGATCTTGTGGAAGAGACTTGGCAGATTGCCCTTTAGGGGACTTGCAATCGTGATCCTGTCCCGCTAGATCAACCCTGTTGCCGCCTTAGCTCAGTTGGTTAGAGCACTGGTTTGTGGAACCAGGGGTCCCCCGTTCAAGCCGGGGAGGCGGTACCATCCCCCACTAAGGTTTACGCGTTTTCAAACGGTCGGAGCCTCCGGCGGGAGTTTATTGGGCAAGATGATGGAGCGGTCGCGTGTCTGAAATCATTCAGTTTGTGATTGCCGAGAACCCGCCGTCGCGTCTTGATAAGGCGCTTGGGCGTGATGTACCCTCAGATGCCGCGCTCAGTCGGTCCCGATTGACAAAGTTGATCGCAGATGGCGCCGTCGCGGTTGACGGCGTTGTGGTGACGGACCCACGCCACCGCATTGCGGAAGGTGCCGTAGTTGCCGTTACGGTCGCAGTCGCAGAAGAAAGCCATATTACTGGTGAAGATATCCCATTGGATGTCGTGTTTGAGGATGGTGATCTGATCGTCGTGAACAAGCCTGCGGGTATGGTAGTGCACCCGGCACCCGGCACGCCGGGTGGTACGTTGGTTAATGCGTTGATCCATCACTGTGGCGACACGCTTTCGGGTGTCGGTGGGATGAAGCGCCCCGGTATTGTGCACCGTATCGACAAGGAAACGACAGGGTTGCTGGTGGCGGCGAAATCGGATCGGGCGCACCATCATCTGGCTGATCAGTTTGCGGCCCACACGGTTGAGCGGCGCTATCTGGCGGTATGTTACGGGTTGCCGGATCAGAACGATCCACGTTTGCGCGGGATCAAGGGGACGTCGTTTGAACCGGGGAACATCCTCAAGATCCAGACCCTCCTTGGCCGTCACCGCACGGATCGCCAACGGCAGGCGGTGTCTTTCACTACCGGACGCCACGCCTTGACCCGCTCGCGCATCGTTGAACCTTTGGGAACACCGCCTTGTGCCGCCTTGATTGAATGTTGGCTTGAAACGGGCCGCACCCATCAGATCAGGGTGCATATGGCCCATTGCGGTCACGCTCTGATCGGTGATCCGGTCTATGGGGGGCGGCGTAAACTGTCACCCAAAGCGATTGGCGAGGGCGGTGTCGCTGCTGTGTCAGCATTCCCGCGTCAGGCGCTGCATGCGGCCACTTTGGGTTTTGCACACCCAGCCACGGGCGAGTTTTTGCAGTTTGAAGCGGATTTGCCCCAAGATATGCGCGATCTACTGCGCGCGCTTGGCTCTCAGGGCTGAAATATTTAATCCCATGTGCGTGAGTGCACGGAAACGTGCCTCGCAAAACTAAACCGGATAGTTCATATTGAATTTACGGAAACCGGATAGGGCTTCTCTTGAAACCAGATGAGAGCGCTACCATATCCATGTTAAGCCTTTATACATAGGAGGGCAGAGACAGTGAGCAACTACAAGAATTTACCAGCACCAACGCCGGAAGGCGGGCTGAACCGCTATATGCAGGAAATCCGCAAGTTCCCCATGCTGGAGCCTGAAGAAGAGTATATGTTGGCCAAGCGCTGGGTGGATCACGAAGATACCGATGCCGCACACCAGATGGTCACATCGCACCTGCGTTTGGCGGCAAAGATTGCCATGGGCTATCGCGGCTATGGTTTGCCGCAGGCAGAAGTGATTTCAGAGGCCAATGTTGGTCTGATGCAGGCCGTAAAGCGGTTTGACCCCGAAAAGGGCTTCCGTCTGGCGACTTATGCCATGTGGTGGATCCGTGCGTCGATCCAGGAGTATATCCTGCGGTCCTGGTCGCTCGTGAAGCTGGGTACGACTTCGGCGCAGAAGAAACTGTTCTTCAACCTCCGCAAGGCCAAGAACCGTATCGGCGCGCTGGAAGACGGCGATCTGCGCCCTGAGAACGTGCAGCGAATCGCTACCGATTTGGGGGTCACTGAAGACGAAGTGATCTCGATGAACCGGCGTCTGTCCGGTGGCGATGCATCGCTGAACGCGACGGTCAGTGCCGATGGCGAAGGTGCCGCGCAGTGGCAGGACTGGCTTGAGGACGAAAGCGCCAATACAGCGGCCGACTATGAAGCGAGTGATGAGTTGGATGCCCGTCGCGAGCTTTTGGCCGAGGCGATGGAAGTGCTGAATGATCGCGAGAAGGATATTCTGATGCAGCGTCGTTTGTCCGAAGAGACGGTGACCTTGGAAGATCTCAGCGGTCAGTATGACGTCAGCCGCGAGCGTATTCGCCAGATTGAGGTGCGTGCGTTTGAAAAGTTGCAGGCCAAGATGCAAGATCTGGCCCGGCAAAAAGGCATGTTGGCTGACGCATAAAGCCAATTTCCCAACTGCAAATCGGAAAACCCCGCTGGCGCGCCCGGCGGGGTTTTTTTGATGTTTGAGACTACCTTTCCATTTTTAAATATGTGGCGCTAACATATGGTAAATAAGGAGAGAGAAATGACACCAGTTCGATGGGGCATTCTGGGTGCGGCCAATTTCGCCAAGAAACATATGGCACCTGCTATTCATGCAGCAAAGGGTGCTGAATTGGTGGCATTGGCGACCTCAAATGTGCAGAAAGCCGCGGATTTTCAGGCCTTTGCCCCACAGTTGCAGGTGCATGATAGCTATGCTGCGCTTTTGAGCGATCCGGGCATTGATGCGGTCTATATTCCGCTTCCCAACCATTTGCATCTGGAATGGTCGCTCAAGGCGCTGGCGGCTGGGAAGCATGTGTTGTGCGAAAAACCGATGACATTGAAAGCTGATGAATTTGATCAGGTGATCGTGGCGCGCGATCAGTCCGGCAAACTGGCGGCCGAAGCCTATATGATCGTGCATCACCCACAGTTCATCCGTGCGCGCGAATTGGTGCAGGGCGGTGCCATCGGTAATCTGGTTCACGTCGATGCGACCTTCAGTTTCTTTAACGATGACGCCACAAACATCCGCAATCGGCCAGAGGCGGGTGGGGGCGGTTTGCGGGATATCGGTGTCTACACCTTTGGCGCCGCGCGTTTCGTCACGGGGCTAGAGCCGGAGGCGGTGCCATATGCCAAATTGCGTCTGGAGAATGGTGTTGATGTCTTTGCGCAAGTGGCGGCTGATTTCCCGGGGTTTACCTATGCAGCGACGGTTTCGATGCGGATGTTCCCGCGTCAGGGGATCACCTTCCACGGGGAGGAAGGCGTGCTTGCTCTGACCTGTCCGTTCAACGCTAATGTGTTCGATATCTCTGAACTGAGGCTGGAAAACGATGATCTGAAGGTCGTGACCGAGCGCTGGCCTGCCGTGAACCAATACGTCAATCAGGTGGAAAATTTCTGCAAATCCGTGCAGACTGGTGTCGATTACCCTTGCCCGCTTGAATTTTCGCGCGGCACGCAGCACATGATGGATATGGTTTTTGCAGCGGGCGGGCATCCTGCGTAGGAGAAGACGATGGCGAAGGATCAGGACAGTTCCGACATTGATGTCGAGAAGGATTATGAAAACATCTGGCTGCGCCTGCTGAACATGGTGATCATCGCCGTGTTGATGAGCATGGCCAGTACGCTACTGGGTTTCATGACCGTCGCGCAGTTCCTGATCATGGTGTTCAACAAACGCGAACCGAACGACCAACTGGCCGAAATGGGCACGACGATGGGCGTCTGGATGGCCAAGGCCGCGCGCTATCAGACGGCAGCGAGCGAAGTGAAGCCTTGGCCCTGGACAGAGTTGGATTAGACTTGCCGTCGCAGTCCCGGACCTGATCCGGGACCTTTGCTCGCCATGTCGAGGTCTCGGATCAGGTCCGGCACGGCGTCACTCTTCCATCGCCTCCAACTGTTCGATCATGCCTTCGATCATCGCCAGTCCCTTGTCCCAGAACTTGGGATCGGATGCGTCCAAACCGAACGGCGCCAGCAACTCCTTATGGTGCTTTGATCCACCTGCGCGCAGCATGTCGAAGTACTTTTCTTTGAAATCAGGGTCGCCTTCGGCATAGACGGCATAGAGCGCGTTCACGAGGCCGTCGCCGAAGGCGTAGGCGTAGACGTAGAAGGGCGAGTGCACGAAGTGCGGGATGTAGGCCCAGAAGGTTTCATAGCCGTCGGCGAAGTCGAAAACGGGACCGAGGCTTTCTGCCTGCACGGACATCCATAGCGCGTTAATATCGTCGGGGGTCAATTCGCCTTCGGCTCGGGCGGCGTGGAGTTTGCATTCGAAGTCGTAGAAGGCGATTTGGCGCACGACCGTGTTGATCATGTCTTCAACCTTACCGGCCAGCAGGATCTTGCGCTCCTCTTGGGTCTGCGCGCCATCCAACATTTTCTGGAACGTCAGCATTTCGCCAAAGACCGACGCAGTTTCGGCTAAAGTCAGCGGGGTCGAGGATAACAGCTCCCCTTGTTCTGCCGCCAAGACCTGATGCACACCGTGGCCCAATTCATGCGCCAAGGTCATGACATCGCGGGGTTTTCCCAGATAGTTCAGCATGACGTAAGGGTGCACTGGCGTCACCGTGGGGTGCGCGAAGGCACCCGGCGCCTTGCCCGGTTTGACGGCGGCGTCGATCCAGCCGTCAGTGAAGAACGGCTTGGCGATTTCTGCCATCTTGGGGTCGAATTCGGCATACGCCTCCATCACCGTATTGGTTGCTTCGTCCCAATTGACGGTCTTGTCGCTTTGCATCGGCAACGGCGCGTTACGGTCCCAGACCTGCATCCGCTCCAGCCCAAGCCATTTGGCTTTGAGCGCATAGTAACGGTGCGACAGGCGCGGGTAGGCGGTGACCACCGCGTTGCGCAGCGCCTCGACCACTTCGGCCTCCACATGGTTGGACAGGTGCCGCCCGGTCTGGGGCGTCGGCATCTTGCGCCAGCGGTCCTCGATTTCCTTTTCCTTGGCAAGCGTGTTGTGGACCCGAGCGAACAGCTTGATGTTGTCCTGAAACACGGCGGCGAGCGCGTGGGTGGCCGCTTCGCGTTTGCTGCGGTCCTGTTCGGTCAGCAGGTTGAGGGTGGCTTCGAGGTTCAGCGTCTCACCGTCGACGGTGAATTCAAGCCCCGCCATCGTTTCATCGAACAACCGGTTCCATGCGGCGGCACCGACGGTGGATTGATCGTGCAGGAACTTTTCCAACTCGTCGGACAACTGGTGCGGTTTCATTGCGCGCATGCGATCAAAAACGGGCCGGTAACGGGCAAGGTCCGCGTTGGCGCCAAGTAGATCGGCAAGGTGATCGTCATCCAGTCGGTTGAATTCCAGCCCGTAAAAGACGAGTGGCGTTGTGTAATTCGTAATCTTGTCCTGACAATCGGCCATGAATTTGGCGCGGTCGCTGTCGGTGGTGCATTGGTAATAGCGCAGGCCAGCGAAAGACATGATGCGCCCGGCGATCACGTCAATCTGTTCGTAGCGTTGCACCGCACTCAACAGGCCGGGTGCATCCAGATCGGCCAGTTTGCCTTCATAATCGGCAGCGAAATCGGCACATTCCTTTTCCAGCCATGCCATATCCCGCTTCAGCTCTGGGCTGTCGGTGCCGGGGTAAAGATCACTCAGGTCCCATTCCGGCAGGTTTCCAAGGTCCTTTCCACCGCTGGTGTTGGCGTCGAAAACGGGCTGAGGGTGCTGCATGGGGAAACCTTTCATGATCTGTCACGCGCAACATAGGTATTGATTGAAACGGTGGAAAGGGCGTCAGCCGTAAGTCGCCAACATCTCTTTGAGATCGTCCAGCGTATTGGCTTCATTCACCGGTTTGTCACGCCGCCAGCGCAGCATGCGCGGGAAGCGCAGGGCGACGCCGGATTTGTGGCGCGGACTGGCTTGGATGCCTTCGAAGGCGATCTCGAAGACGTGTTCGGGGGGGACTTGGCGCACCGGGCCGAAGCGTTGCAGCGTGTTCTTGCGGACCCAGGATGTAATCTCGCGGAATTCCTTGTCGGTCAGGCCCGAGTAGGCTTTTGTGAAAGGCACCAAATCATTGCCGTTTCGCACCGCGAAAGTGTAGTCGGTGAAGAGGTTCGCGCGGCGTCCGTGCCCGGCTTGCGCATAGATCATTACGGCGTCGATGGTCAGCGGGTCGATCTTCCATTTCCACCAGTCGCCGCGCTTGCGGCCTGCCAGGTAG
>CBDTVH010000100.1:0-7033 GCA_965363665.1 uncultured Yoonia sp.
GCACCGGGACATCTGCGCTTGCGGGGTCAATCGACTGCCATATCCCACTGGTCCCGCGACCAGCTTATATTTTGCGGACCACGCCGGTGGACAAGATGTTGTCCCATATCCTGGCCATGCCCGACGGCGAAATCAGACAAGAACCTTCTGGCCAAATCCTGATGCCCGTGTCTGTAAGCCACCAAAGCGATACTGCCGAGGACCTGATGCAATCACCCACAGAGGCGGCGGACGGCGCGATGGCGCGGCTGCGGAACCTATGCGTCGGGTTGGAAAACGCGGACTGGTCCGAAATCATCCGTGCAGAGCGCCCAGTTCCGCAGGACGGTCTGCCGGTCGTCGGGACGATCGCTGAAGGCGCCTATGTCGCCGTTCTACATTCAGGGATCACGCTGGGACCTATCATCGCAGAGTTGGTCGGAAAGGACATCGTGGGACGGCTGGATAATGCAGACGCGGCCATGCTGGCACCCTATCGCCTGGACCGCTTCTTGCACACATAAAAAAGGGCCGCCATCTCTGGCAGCCCCCCTTCTATCTGAATGGAACTGGCGGCTTAGAACTGCTCGCCAACGCCCCATTTGGCGATCAGTTCGTTGAGTGTGCCATCTTCTTTCATCGACGTGATGGCGGCATCCAGCTTCTCAAGCAGCTCGCCGTCGCTTTCACGCACGCCTAGGCCGACACCGCCGCCAATCAGCTCTTCCTGATCCAGCAGCATCACTTCGGCATCTGAGTCCGCGATTGGCTGAAGGAAGGATTTATCAGCAAGAACCGCGTCCGCTTCACCAGCTTTCACCGCAGCGACAGTTTCATCGGGGGTGGCGAATTCCAGCAGTGTCGCACCTGTGCTTGCGACAAAAGCTGCCTGGATTGTGCCGGTTTGTGCAGCAATCACACCGTTCGCCAGATCAACGTCTTCCGACATCGCAAGATAGGCGGACGGGTCGGGTTGTGTGTAGCCTTGGGAAAAGTCGATGACTTCGTCGCGCTCATCCGTGATGGACATGCCTGCGATGATCACGTCGTAGTTGCCGGATACGAGGTTGGGGATAATGCTGTCCCACTCGTTCGTGACCCACTCGCAGGTCAATTCGGCGCGCGCGCAAACCTCGTCACCGACTTCACGCTCAAACCCGTCGACTTCGCCGTCGTCGTTGAGGAAGTTATACGGAGGGTAGGCGCCTTCGGTTCCCAGACGCACGACGGAATGTGCATCGGCGAATGTCATGGAACCTGCGACGGCGAGTGCAGCCGTTGTAAGGATAAGGTTTTTCATCAGTTTTCTCCCGAGTTGATGATTTATGAAACCGTGGCCGACAGGAAACCCTGCAAGCGTTCGGTTTTTGGTTTGCCGAAGAGCTCGGATGGTGGCCCTTCTTCTTCGATTTTGCCTTGGTGCAGAAAGACGACATGATCGCTGACGTCAGCGGCCAGTCGCATATCATGGGTGACGATGATCATCGTGCGGCCTTCAGCGGCCAGATCCTTGATCACTTTCACAACTTCCTGTTCAAGTTCAGGGTCCAGGGCGCTTGTCGGTTCGTCAAACAGCAGCGCCTTGGGTTCCATGCACAGGGCGCGCGCGATGGCGGCCCGTTGTTGTTGTCCGCCAGACAGTTGCGCGGGGTAGGCATCGCATTTGTCGCCAATGCCGACCTTGGCCAGATATTTGCGCGCGGCAGCCTCCACCTCGGCCTTGTCGCGTTTCAGTACGGTCAGGGGCGCTTCCATCACGTTTTGCAAGATCGTCATGTGCGCCCAAAGGTTGAACTGTTGAAAAACCATCGACAGGTTCGTGCGGATGCGGATCATTTGCGCATGATCGCTGGGATGACGGTTGGCGCCCTTGCCTTTCCAGATGACAGGTTCGCCGCAGAATATCACATCGCCTTGCTGGCTGTCTTCCAGCAGGTTTGCGCAGCGCAGCAGGGTCGATTTACCTGATCCCGAAGACCCGATCAATGATACGACATGCCCGGCGGGGGCCACGATATCAACGCCCTTCAGCACCTCAAGCGCGCCGTAGGCTTTGTGCAGGTCACGAATTTCGATAACGGGGGCAGTGTTTGTCACGTTTGGCAGCTTTTTCTTGGTTCCAGCGCGGAGTAGTGCCGATTTTATGTGCTTTTGCAATGGAAACCGTCGCCTTAACCCCGCGTCAATTGGCAATTGCCTCTTGCTTTGGCGGGAGTGGCAGATGGTAGGCGGTCTGGGGTAGGGCGACGATCGCCTTTAGGCCAAGTGTTGCGGCATGGTCCGGTTCCAGCGCGGCAATGGCGCACGCAATGGCATCAAGATAGGGAGCGGGATCCTGCCCTTTGCGGGTGATAAAACTCATCGCCGGGGTGGCTGTCGTATGACCGATGGCTTTCAGTTTTGCCGTTTGCGGATTTTCAGCCTGTTCGATCCACCACGTATGGGCGTCAATCGCGGCGATATCCGCCCGACCCTCGGCGACAGCGGCGATACTGGCGCGGTGGCTGCCGGTCTTGGTGACGTTTTCGAATTGAAACCCTTGGGCCTGCGCCCAAAGCTGCGGCGCACCATAGCCGGATTGTGACAGCAGTTCGTTGTAGGCAAAACACTGGCTTGCCATGTCTTTGGGGGTTTTTGCGGTGCAGTCAGACCGCACCACAAACAAGCTGCGGTAATGTCCGGGCGGACACCCATCCAGACCGTAATCAGCGGCGCCAATCAAAGTCACCCTACCATTGAACATCGCGCGGTAAGGCAGGTTGCAGATTTGCCCCAGCACCAGATCAGGATGCGCCCAGCTTTCCATGTGGCCTATATCATGGTCCAGCCCATCCGGCGCTGCGACCCCGCGATCACGCAAGCCGTCACGGATCAGCACCCATAAAGCATCATGCGCCGCCCTGTTCGTGGGCCGCGCATACATCGGCAGGCTGGCAATCATCCGTCGGAAATTTTAAGGCGGGCGCGGTGGCTGTCCTGATCGGACACGCCCAGCAAAGAGGCCGTCATCCGCATCATGCTGTCCTCTTCGTCGTCGCGCACACCATCTGCCAGAACGACGGACCAAAGCGCCTCGATCACGCCGACGCGGTTTTCATAAGACACGGTGTCTTTGATTGCGCGGGTAAAGCGGACGGTGTCGGGGGCTTCGGCCTCCAACGCTTCGCATTCTTTACGCAGCGCTGCCGCCTCGAACGGTGACAGGCCGTAGCGCGCCATCAGTGCCTTGTCGATCTGTGCGATTTCAACATCGGCATAGTCGCCGTCGGTGCGGGCAATGCGTACAAGCAAGGCGCCCAATGCCAGGCGGCTATCAAGATCGGGCAGGGCTGCGGGTTCGGGGGCGGTCAGACGCCGGAGTAAATCTTGAAACATGACCTTTACATAGTGCTGGAAAGTTTATCTTCAAAGAGGGCAGCAATGCGCGCCGCTTCCTCGGCGAAACCATAGGGCGGATTCACGACAAAGAGGCCCGATCCAATCATGCGGTGTCCGGGCCGGGCTGGCGGAAAGCGGACCTCATGGGTGATCGCATCAGGCAGTGCCGCCTGAAGCGCGTTGATCATGGTCTTGTGGGGGTGATCCGTCAGGATAGGGTACCAAAGCATGATGACGCCGACACCCCATTTGCGGTGCAGCTTGGCGATGGTGTCGGGTATGGTCTGGTAATCCGACTTCACCTCAAACGATGGATCAATCAGCAACAAACCGCGGCGCGGGTCTGGCGGGCAAAGCGACATCGCCATTTCCCATCCGTCTTTTTGGCGAAAGATACCGCCGTACGGGGCCATATTCTCTTTGAGGGCTGCAAACTCTTGCGGGTGCAGTTCTGACAAATGGATGGTGTCGATGGGACGCAGGCTTTCTGCGGCAATAAGTGGTGAACCCGGATAGGCATCTGCCCCGTGTTTTGCCTGAATACGACCCAGCACTTGGCGATAGGGGTGGTCCTCGGCGAACCAATCCTTGGCAATGCTGATCCCTTGGGCGGCTTCACCGGTTTTCAGCGCGGCATCATCCTGCAAATCGTAGAGCCCACGCCCGGCGTGGGTTTCCAGATAAGTCAGGGGTTTGTCCTTGCGGGTCATGTAGGACAAGGTCCACGCCAACATGCTGTGTTTGTGAACATCGGCCAGATTTCCGGCATGATAAATGTGCTGATAGGACAACATGGGCGACCCCTTTGCGCGTTGCGTGGGGCTTATCCCAGCAGCATGATGCTGTCTATCTATCCGCGAAATCAAAACGAGGCGGGGTTGCTTGCACCAGACCGGGCGCTACTGTTGAGGTAACAGGGAAAGGCCCAGCCATGCTGCAACGCACACTTCTTGCCAGTTTGTTCATCTCATTGCCACTTGTGGTGACAGCACAGGAACAGGCAAATGGGATCGAATTTCGTTTCGGTGTGGGTCCCTCATTGGAACCCGGCTATTTTGGCGATGACGATCTTGATTTGGGTGCCGCCGCTAAATTCAAGCTGGAGCGCCTGCAATTGGGTGGCTTGGCGCTGGGCGGCGGCGGTGACTACGGCCTCGGTCTGGGCGGATCGGTGCGGATCATCGGTGCGCGCGATGCTGACGATTTCAGCGAGCTTGAGGGCCTGGATGATATCGACGCGTCACTTGAGATCGGTGGCGGATTGGAATTCACAGCCCCGAACTATGATGTTTTCGCCAAGATCCGCTATGGCGTCGTCGGGCATGAGTCTTTCGTCGCCGAGCTGGGAAGCGATCTTTATTACCGGCCCAGCGATCAACTGACCATCAAGGCAGGTCCGCGTATATTGCTGGGCGATGATGACTTTGCCCAGACCTATTTTGGCGTGACAGAGGCAGAAGAGGCGGCAAGCAGTTTTGACGCCTTCGATGCGCGCGGTGGTATCATCAGCGCGGGTGCGACGGCAGAGGCGACCTACGCAATCAATGATGATTGGGAAGTCGTTGGCACTTTGCAATATGATCAATTGCGTGCGGATGCCGCTGATAGTCCGATTACACAGTCGGACGATCAGTTCAGCGGCAGCATCGTTTTGACACGAAAGATTACGTTGGGCTTTTGAGCGCCGGACAGTCGTGGCGGTCTAAGTCAGTATTTCGCTAAACCAAGCGTGACGTTTCGACGGCAGCCCGCACAAAGTCTGCAAAAAGCGGGTGGGGTGCAAAGGGCTTGGATTTCAGCTCTGGATGAAACTGCACGCCGATAAACCAGGGGTGGTCTTTCCACTCCACGATTTCGGGCAGTTTGCCGTCCGGTGACATGCCAGAGAACTGCAAGCCCACTTTTTCGAGCGTTTCACGGTACTTGATATCAACCTCATACCGGTGGCGGTGCCGCTCTTCGATCGCCGTGCTCTCATAGATGCCAGCGACCTTGGAGCCTTCGGTAAGGGTTGCATCATAGGCACCCAGACGCATCGTGCCGCCTTTGTCGTCGTCTGCCTTGCGTGCGACCATATGGTTGCCCTGCACCCATTCCTTCAAGTGGTAAACTACAGGTTCAAAACGCTTTTTCCCGGCCTCATGGTCAAATTCCTCTGACCCTGCCTTGTCCATGCCAGCGACATTGCGCGCCGCCTCGATCACGGCCATCTGCATTCCCAGGCAGATACCAAGATAGGGAATTTTCTTTTCACGGGCGAATTGGGCTGCTTTGATCTTGCCCTCCGTGCCTCGTTCACCAAAGCCGCCGGGGACGAGGATGGCGTGATAGCCTTGCAAGAATGGCGCTGCATCTTCGCGGTCGAACAGTTCGGCATCGACCCATTCGATCTTGACCTTTACGCGATTGGCCATGCCACCATGTGTCAGCGCCTCGGCGATGGATTTGTACGCATCCTCAAGCTGAGTATACTTGCCGACAATCGCGACCTTCACCATGCCTTCGGGGTTATGAATGCGGTCGTAAACGTCGTGCCATACCTCAAGTTTTGGCTGCGGCGCGGGCGAGATACCAAATGCATCCAGTACCGCCTGATCAAGGCCCTGTTCGTGGTAGGCCAAGGGCGCTTCATAGATTGACTTAAGGTCATAGGCTGCAACGACGCATTGTTTGCGGACATTACAGAAAAGCGCGATCTTTTCGCGTTCCTTTTCGGGTATCGGATGTTCGGACCTGCAAACCAAAATATCTGGCGCGATCCCAATAGACTGCAATTCCTTGACCGAGTGTTGTGTGGGTTTTGTTTTCAATTCGCCGGACGCCGCGAGATAGGGCAGCAGTGTCAGATGCATGAAGATGCACTGGCCGCGTGGCTTGTCATGGGCGAACTGACGGATCGCTTCAAAGAAGGGCAGACCTTCGATGTCACCGACTGTGCCGCCGATTTCGCAAAGCATGAAATTTACCTCGTCTTCGCCGATCTTCAAGAAGTCTTTAATCTCGTTCGTCACGTGCGGAACGACCTGGATGGTCTTGCCCAAATAATCGCCGCGCCGTTCCTTCTCGAGTACGTTGGAATAGATGCGTCCCGACGACACCGAGTCCGTCTTGCGGGCGGGGACACCGGTGAAGCGTTCGTAGTGGCCAAGATCAAGGTCGGTTTCCGCACCATCATCGGTCACGAAAACCTCACCGTGCTCGAACGGTGACATCGTGCCGGGGTCAACGTTCAGATAGGGGTCCAACTTGCGCAAGCGGACCGAATAACCGCGGGCTTGCAGCAGGGCGCCCAATGCGGCCGATGCCAGACCTTTGCCAAGAGAGGAGACAACGCCGCCGGTGATGAAAATGAACCGCGCCATTGGCTGGGGACCCCCGTGAAAATTCCAAATACTGTGGGAAAGCGCACCTGAAAGAACGCATCATCACGGGATTTGACGTGTAGTGGATTCGGGCGTGATTGGCAACCACTGACCCAACATCATGTTGCCCTGCGTGACCGCAAGGCAACTGCTAGTGGTTAGTCGCCCGCAGGCAACAGCGGATCGTCGTCACCCAAAGATGGCGGCAGCAGGCTGTCACCAAGGTCAGGTATTTCAAAGCCCTCTTGCGTCGGATCAATACCCAGACGATCTGCGACCGACGACCCTGCCGTATTGCTGGCCGCAATAAGTGT
>CBDTVH010000101.1:0-6960 GCA_965363665.1 uncultured Yoonia sp.
CAAGCAATTGTCGCTCGCCGTCCGGTTCGTCTCGTGTTGCGCGACCCGTCCGAGTGGCGGATGGGTATGATCTCGCGGCGCGATGTCGCGGCTTGTCTGATAGATGCAGCAACTGACGATATCGATGTAAAAACCGATATTGTGTTAACGCGGTAGACCACAATGAACCGCCCTTATCGCATACACATTGCGTCACTGACGTTGACGAAAATGGCAGACGTGCTGATACACCCCAAGCTGGTTCGGGCATGGCTTTGAACGCAATTGGTGCATCCGGTGTCCTGATAGGCCTGCTGGTGCCGGTTCGGGAGGCGGGCGCGCTTTTGCCCCAGCTATTACTCGCCCGCGCGATCCAACGCACAGCAATCCGCAAATATTTCTGGGCGATTGGTGCCGCAGTTCAGGGTCTGGCCGCACTTGGCATGGCAGCGGCGGCCATTCTCCTGCCGGGGAAAACTGCCGGCTGGGTGGTTGTCGCGCTCCTGGGGGTGTTGGCAGTGGCACGCTCTGCCTGTTCTGCAAGCTATAAAGATATTCTTGCGCGCACGGTCGAAAAGGGAGCGCGTGGTAAAGTCTCGGGCACCGCCGGAACTATGGCTGCCATCGCGGTTTTTGCCTTTGCGATCCTGCTTAGTATCGGTTGGTTACCGCGTGAACCAATGGTGATTTCTGGTGCCATGGCATTGGCAGGCTGCATGTGGTTGATAGGGGCAACTACATTTTCCACATTGCATGAACCCACCGACGACAGCGCATCTGATGCAGATGTGTCGGTTGCTGGCCTGATGCGTCCGCTGCGCGAAGTTGCGGAATTTCGCTACTACATCGCCACACGCGCCCAGCTGATATCAACAGCGCTGGCCCCGCCCTTCCTCGTGATGCTGGGCAGTGGGAATGGCGACGCCGGGCTTGGCAATCTCGGTTTACTTGTTCTTGCATCATCCATCGCCTCAATTGCGTCATCATATATCTGGGAGGCCTTGTCCGACTGGTCGAGCAGGCAAACGCTGATGTTGGCAGGTGCGTTGTCGGGGGTGACGCTGAAGACGGCCGCAGCAATCGGGTTCCTTGTGGGCGCAGAGGCTGGCTTGCTTATTGCCGCCTATGTGTTTGTATCGCAAATTGCCTACCAAGGTGCGCGCGCGGGTCGCAAGACGCACCTGACGGATATGGACAGTGATGGACGCAAATCTGTCCACACAGCGCTGTCCAACACGTTAATTGGTGCTCTTTTGTTGCTGGGCGGCGTATTGGGCGCAGTTGCCGATGTGGCGGGTGCTGAAATTGTCCTTTTGATTTTGGCGGGCCTCAGCTTTTCAGCGATCTTTTCGGGCTATCAACTGTCGGAGGTTCAAGCGGACGTCCGTGAAGGTAGCGCTTCGTCTTGATGCACACGGCGACCCTTCTTTAGAAACTGAGTACGGATTGACCATGACACGAAACCTTACACCGGACTGGGAATTCATCACCGATGGCGTCATGGGCGGCGTGTCGGATGGGTCTTTGTCGACCGAAACTTGGAAAGGTCGTATAGCGGCGCGCCTGCGCGGCAATGTCTCAACCGATAATGACGGCGGCTTTCTGCAGATGGCCTGCGATCTTGGCCCATCCGGCGGCGCCTATGATGCAAGCAGATGGTCAGGCATTGAACTCGACGTGCTTGGCAACAACGAGGCGTATGAGACGCGTTTGCGCACCAGTGATCTTAATAAGCCATGGCAATCATTTCGCTTTGAATTTCTGGCGAGTGAAAATTGGACAACCTTGCAAATACCATTCACGGCCTTCACAGCCCACAAGCACAATGTGACCTTTGACCCCACACAATTGCGCCGCTTGGGAGTTCTCGCGGTCGGTCGAGAATTTCACGCCGATATCGCCGTTGCACAGGCTCGATTTTATAGTTGAACGATTTATTGGCGACGGCGTCATATTTCAGATGACTTACAAACAATCGCTGACACCAACGCATAATTCTGCGCGCAAAGGAAACTTAATGACAAACGAACATGATCAATTCTGGGACATTATCGCAGGCATTCCGGCCTGTATGGTCACGACCGAAGACGGTGATTACCTCCGCGCACGCCCTATGGCCCCGTTCATCGACAAGGACGCACGCACCATTCAATTCGTGACCGATGATGACAGCGCCAAGATCGAGGAGATGCTATTGAACCGCACTCTTTGTCTGTCTTTCGCCGACACCAAAGCGATGCAGTTTGCGTCTGTGTCCGGTCGCGCAAAAATTTCAGAAGACAAGACACTCATCAACAAACTCTGGGGTCCGTACTGCGACGTGTTTTTTCCAGGTGGGCCCGACAGCGTGACGGTCATCACCGTCGGCGCATCCCGCGCGGAATATTGGGACAACGACAAAAACAAACTGCTGTTGGCATATGAAGTCACCAAAGCCTACTTCAGCGATAATGGGCCCGATCTGGGCGAAAATGAGAAGCTCGCGCTTTGAGTGACCCCAAAAGACGCCACGATTGCGCATACAACGCCAGGCTTTTCTCGTGCCCCTCTATAATTCTGAACGGAGATACCCAATGACGTTTTCCCTGAGCGACAGGCATGACAGCCTCAAAGAATTTCTGAACGCCCGTGCCCCGCACGAGCCGGAGTTTCATCAGGCAGTGACCGAGGTCGTGGAGGACATCAAGCCGATCATCGACCAGCATGCCGCGCTCAAAGATGCCAATATTTTTGAGCGGCTGGTTGAGCCGGAGCAAGTTATCGCATTTCGCGTAGAATGGCAGAATGACGCCAACGAGATCGAAGTGAACCGCGGCTACAGGGTGCAATTCAATGGCGCCATCGGTCCGTTCAAGGGCGGGCTGCGGTTTCATCCCACGGTTAATCAGTCTGTTTTAAAATTTCTCGGGTTCGAGCAAACGTTCAAAAATGCGCTGACGGGTCTGCCGATGGGGGGCGGAAAGGGCGGGTCCAACTTTGATCCCTCCGGCCGGTCTGACGCGGAAATCATGCGGTTCTGCAATGCATTCATGCAGCAACTTCACCGCTACATCGGACCTGACATCGATATTCCGGCGGGTGATATCAACGTAGGGGCGCGCGAAATCGGGTACTTGTTCGGGGCGCACCGTCGGATCACAAACCAGTTTCAGGGAATGCTGACAGGCAAATCCCTCTCCTTCGGTGGTAGCAAGATGCGGACCGAGGCCACAGGTTACGGTGTCATGTATTTCTTGAAAGAGATGCTGAAAAAGAATGACGCTGATCTTGATGGAAAATCGATCATCATTTCAGGTGCCGGAAACGTCGCAACCTATGCCGCTGAAAAAGCGATACAGATGGGCGCCAGAGTTCTCAGCCTGTCGGACAGCAATGGCTTTATTCACGTTCCTGATGGTCTGACCCAGGACAAAATTGATTGGGTACGCAGTCATAAGGCGCAAGCAGGCGCATCCTTGGAAGCCTACACTACCGAATTTGGCGGTAAATGGACGGCGGGCGGTGTGCCTTGGGGCATTGCCGCCGACATCGCGGCCCCCTGCGCCACGCAGAATGAACTGGACGAAAAAAGTGCAAAGGCGCTGATCGACAATGGTGTGAGAGCGGTAATTGAGGGGGCGAATATGCCGTCCACCGCTGCGGCCAAATCCGTGTTTAGGGCGGCGGACATCCTCTATGCGCCAGGTAAAGCCGCGAATGCTGGTGGCGTTGCGGTGTCAGGGTTAGAGATCAGCCAGGACCGTATGCGTCAGCCAAGCACTGCCGAAGATGTGGACACGTCACTGCAAAACATCATGTCCGACATCCATGCCGCTTGCATCGAGGACGGCACGCGCGACGGGCGCGTCGATTATGTCAAAGGGGCCAATATCGCCGGTTTCCGGAAAGTTGCCGATGCCATGCTGTCCCAAGGTGTCGGATAATACCGATCCCTGACCCTACCTGTTCAAAAGAAAGCGAAAAGACATGAAAGCATCAGATTTATTTGTTCGTTGCCTTGAAGAAGAGGGCGTCACCCGGATTTATGGTGTGCCCGGCGAAGAAAACGCCGATTTCATGATGTCGCTTGAAAAGTCTTCGATTGAATTCATCCTCACACGGCACGAACAAGGCGCGGCTTTTATGGCGGAAATCTATGGCAGATTGACCGGCAGGGTCGGTGTCTGTCTTGGCACGCTTGGCCCCGGCGCTACGAACCTGATTACAGGGGTCGCTGACGGCAATATGGACCGCGCGCCGATGCTGGTTATCACCGGACAGGGTGCCCTGACCCGTCAGCACAAAGAAAGCCATCAAGTCATGAACGTGATTGATATGTATCGCCCGGTGACGAAATGGACATGCGCCGTAAATCACGCGGACAACATCCCTGAAATTGTCCACAAAGCGATCAAGCTTGCAGTAACGGAAAAGCCGGGGGCGTGCCACATTGAATTGCCCGAGGATATCGCCGCGCAGGAAACGGACGCTGCGGTATTGCGTGCCGCGCGTACCCGCCGTCCGGTGCCGGACGTCAAGGTAATCGACGATGTATGGGAGCGCTTGAAAACGGCCAAGAGCCCGCTGATCATCGCAGGCAACGGTGCTATCCGGACGCGGGCCAGTGCAGAGTTGCGCCACTTTTGTGATGCAACTGGAATTGGCGCGTTAATGACTTTTATGGCCAAGGGTGCGCTCGATCTTGATGATCAGCACTGTCTATTCACGGTGGGACTAGGGCAGCGTGATTGTCCGCAGTTGGCCATTGATGCGGCTGATCTTGTCATAACTATTGGATACGACCCCGTAGAATACGGGCCGGAGAAATGGAATGCCGCCTGCGACCTTGATATCATCCACATGGATTTTCTGCCTGCCGAAAGCGATGCGCATTATCAGCCAGTCATCGAAGTTGTCGGAGATCTGGCGCACGGGCTGGCGATGCTGAATGATCGCATCGCGGCGGACGATTTACCAACGTATGATTTCACCGCGCAAACTGAGCTGCGCAAGAAGATGCAGGCCGAATTTGAGCAGCACGCGGATGACGCAACCAAGGGTCATATTCGCCCCCAGAAAGCTTTGGCCGACGTGCGCGCAGTTCTTGGCCCAAGCGATATTCTGCTCTCGGGCGTGGGGGCGCATAAGATGTGGGTCGCACGTCACTACCAGTGTCATGAACCTGGCACTTGCATGATATCAAACGGTTTTTGCTCCATGGGGATGCCACTGCCAGGGGCAATCGCCGCCAAACATGCTTGTCCGGATGCACGTGTGCTTGCCGTGGTGGGGGACGCGGATGTGATGATGAACCTTCAGGAAATGGAAACAGCAAGCCGCCTAGGCTCGGATATCACAGTGCTGGTCTGGGAAGATCAGGCATACGGCCTCATAGCATGGAAACAGGAGCAGGAATTTGGGTCGCACACCGACCTGTCTTTCAAAAACCCCGATTGGATGGCGCTTTGTCAGTCCATGGGATGGAAGGGCGCGCGATGCGATAACGCTGAAGATCTGCAAGCAACGCTAAATGCAGCACTGGATCACGAAGGTCCAGCGATGGTTATCATACCGATCGACTATCGCGAAAACATGAAGTTGACAGAACGGTTGGGCAAGATTGACCAAACGTTCTGACCGTTGGGTCCATGTAAAACGAAGTAGGTCGCCGATGGTTGATGCTGGAAATGAGTTTAAAAGGGGAGGTCTGGATGTCGTCTTCAAAATCTAAAGAACAAATCTGGTCGGAATGGTGCGAATTGGTGAACATACCGCCACACGAACTTGAGGATTGGCTGCAAACCGAAGATTCAAGGTCTGTCGGTGACAGTGACGATGAGGAAAGCACCGGGCACAAATCCGGCCGGCGGATTGTAAAGATCAAACGGACCAAAAAGGATGATGTTACGGACGACCAATGGGATCATATGGCGACCGTCGTGGGCTATATCAAACGTCACCTGTCGCAGGGTGGGCCGGACGGGAACACTGAAACTACTGCTTGGCGCTATTCATTGATGAACTGGGGGCATGACCCGCTGCGAGAGGATGAATGATGCAATCGGCCATAAGGGCCAGGCTGCATCAACGGATACGCCATGCATCCATGCCGAAAATGAAGCCTATGACAGACATGAAAATCAAAAAACAAGCACCCGCGACGGATGAAAAAATCGTAGAACTCCATGCGCGACTGGCAGAAGCTGGTCAAGCATTGCGAGATGGCGAATTCGAAACCTTCGTCTTTTTCGTCGATGATACCGACGGAAATATGACAGCAGGCTGCAAAGGCGAAATCGCGTTTAGGTCCGCCCACGTGTCGGAATTATGGGTAGACGAGCGACACAGAGGCAAAGGTCTTGGCAGCAAGCTGCTCGGCAAAGTGGAGACCCATGCAGTGAAGCAAAATTGCAGTCGCATCCACCTCGAAACCCGTAGCAAATCCGCACGCGCTCTGTATGAGAGGCTTGGATTTCATGTCTTTGGAAAGCTTGCGGACTATGACGGAAACACCCCATTTTACTATCTCGAAAAGCCACTTGGCTCGAAAAACGAGGAGGATCGGTTCGGATGATCGCAATCGTTTCCTCGTAATTGACTTTCTGTTGCGAAGGCTCTTTCGGAAATAAATATCAGGCAAATCGGTCGTCAGATGTCTCAGAAGCTGAAGCCGCTTCTTTTTTCTTGGGTAATTCTGGGAAGTCATGGTCTCTCGAAAACGGCAAAACGGCAGAGCGGCAATGAAGGGATGAGATTGAATCGCGGCGGCGTGCCACATACTGCGAGTTTAGGTAATATGCGGCGAAGAAATGTTACGAAATTACGGTTTCATCGTTGCATCGAATGACTGCTCTGGCGACGTTAACCCAGATGCAGTGGCAAGCACGCGGCATCTGCTACCAAATGCTGCGTCAGCAATAGCCGCAGCTGCACAAGTCCGCTTCTCCAATCGGGTGTTTGGGTCAAGTTCATTTCATCGTTTGGTTTCCGCACTCTGGGATC
>CBDTVH010000102.1:0-6957 GCA_965363665.1 uncultured Yoonia sp.
CGAACCCCCTGCCCCGCCACCGATCGAGGAGCCAGAGCCACCAGCACGCCCGACGGTCACACAGCCCAGTCAAGCCAGCCGCGATCTTGCGATCTATTACGCCCGCTTGCAAAACGATCTTCTGACCCAAGGGTTGCTACGCGGCGATGGCGGCGGTCCCGATACGCCATTCACCGATACGCAGTTGGCACGTAACTTTGTGCGCATCGCACTTTTCAACGAATATCGCGATGACAGCGATTTCCAGCGCCCGCAGGCCACGGTGTCAGAACTGCGTCGGTGGACGGGGCCGATCCGCATGTCAGTGGAGTTCGGCGATACCGTCCCCCTTGCCCAGCGCGACGCCGATCTGGCAAGCGTCAGCGCCTATGCCGCCCGCCTCAGCCGTGCCACAGGAGTGCCAATCCGGATCACGGATCGCAATCCAAATTTTCGTGTCTTGTTTCTGGGCGAAGATGATCGCCGCGCCTATGGCCCGCGCCTGCGCCAACTGATCCCCAGCATTTCTGACGCAACCGTGCGTGCTTTTGTGAACCTGCCCCGTGACCAGTTGTGCGTTGTCATCGGCACCTTCGCCCCCGGTCAGTCAAGCTATACCAAAGCGGTCGCCATGATCCGTGCCGAGCATCCCAACCTGATGCGCGCCGCCTGCATTCACGAAGAACTGGCGCAAGGCATGGGCCTTGCCAATGACAGCCCCGGCGCGCGGCCTTCCATATTCAACGATGACGAGGAATTCGCGCTACTGACGACGCATGATGAGCTTTTGCTCAAGATGCTTTATGATCCGCGGCTGCAAACCGGCATGAAACCGGCGGTCGCCGCGCCAATTGCACGGGAAATCGCGCGGGAATACCTCGCGCCTGGACAAAGCTAATGGGATACGGCTGCGTATCCACATCGCATAAACGACGGAGGCCATATCATGGGCATTTTTGATTTTCTGACCGGTGAGTTCATTGACGTCATTCATTGGACCGATAACACCCGCGACACGATGGTCTGGCGGTTCGAGCGTGAGGGCCATGAGATCAAATATGGCGCCAAGCTGACGGTTCGCGAAGGCCAGGCGGCAGTGTTCGTCCATGAGGGCCAGTTGGCCGATGTCTTCACCCCCGGCCTTTACATGCTGGAAACCAACAACATGCCGATCATGACGACCCTGCAACATTGGGATCATGGTTTCCAAAGCCCGTTCAAGTCCGAGATTTACTATGTAAACACGACCCGCTTCTCAAACCTCAAATGGGGGACGAAGAACCCGATCATGGTACGTGACCCTGAATTCGGGCCAACCCGTCTGCGTGCCTTTGGCACTTACACGGTCAAGGTCGCTGACCCCGCCGTATTCTTGCGCGAAATCGTGGGTACCGATGGTGAATTCACGATGGATGAAATCAGCTATCAGATCCGCAACATCATCGTGCAGGAATTCAGCCGGGTGATTGCGCAGTCCGGTATCCCGGTACTGGATATGGCGGCGAATACGGCTGATCTGGGCAAACTGATCGCATCGGCCATTGACCCGACGATGAAGCAGTATGGCCTGACCATCCCCGAACTTTATATCGAAAACATCAGCCTGCCCCCCGCGGTGGAAGAGGCGTTGGACAAACGTACCTCGATGGGCCTGGCTGGCGACTTGGGCAAATTTACGCAGTATTCAGCGGCTGAGGCCATGACATCGGC
This sequence comes from uncultured Yoonia sp., assembly GCA_965363665.1. Lineage (GTDB taxonomy): Bacteria > Pseudomonadota > Alphaproteobacteria > Rhodobacterales > Rhodobacteraceae > Yoonia. The sequence goes on from CBDTVH010000102.1 coordinate 1,690, forward strand.
GGCCAACAACCCTGCGGGCGGTGGCATGGCTGCCGGACTGGGTGCGGGCATGGGCATGGCGATGGCGGGTCAAATGGCGCAAGGCGGCCCTTGGGGCAGCGCACCTGCCGCTGCAACACCGCCGCCACCGCCGGTCGAGCATGTCTGGCATATCGCCAAAGGTGGTGAAGTGACTGGCCCATTTTCAAAGGCCGCCATGGGCCGGATGGTGACCGAGGGCGAACTGAACCGCGACAGCATGGTCTGGACCCAAGGGCAGGATGGCTGGATGGAAGCGGGTGAGGTCATGGAACTAGCCCAGCTTTTCACCATCATGCCGCCACCACCGCCCGGCACATAAGGCGGGCGGGTATGTCGACCCTGTCACAGATCGCGTCCAGACTGCCGCACCGGCGTGTGTATCTGAAATGGATGCACTGGCTTATGGTGCCGCTGTTCATCTGGTTCGTGGTCGTCCAGCCGGCCGATGTTCGGCGGGTCGGGCCGGCGGCGGTTCAGTTCCATTCGATCATGGGTCTGGCCTTTGTGACACTCGCCCTGGTCTGGACGGTCGATTACTGGCGCAAGGGGCTTGCCAGCCGTCCCGGACCGAAGCTACCCGCAAAGGTGCGCCCGTTTCATCAGGTTCTGCACAAGGTGCTGATCTGGGGCATTTTTGGTGTGGCACTGACCGGTTTTGGTCTTGGGCTGACCTCTGCGGTACTGCTTTGGGCTGGCGGGATCGTTCCGATTGCCCCGCCACTGGACTTACCGCAGGCGAACGACTTTATAGGCAGGGTGCATGAGATCGAGTTTTACACACTTGCCGCCATTGCCACGGTGCATGTGCTGTTCCACATTTGGCGGCACTACCGATTGCGCGACAACGCGTTGCGGATCATGGTCCCAAAATTCATGCACAGGTTTCTATGACCCGGCGGCGGGTTACAATCCTGCTGCATTGGTCAACGCTGATGCTGGTTTTGGTCATGGTCAAGGGCGGCACGTCCGAGGCATGGGTCCGGTGGGCCTTCGTGCTTGGTGGTACGGTCTGGATCGCCATGGCCGTGGTAAAGGGCATGATGTGCAAGCCGGGGCCAAAGCTGACAGGGAAGTTGCGCGACGCCTATCCGTGGATGCATCGCGGCATGTATGCCGTTCTGGCCGTGACCGTGGCATTGAACGCGGCCGCCCTGATCGGCTGGATGCCGCCTGATACAGGATGGGTCGCGCTGCTGGTCCTGCTGACTGCGGGCACCATGCATGGTCTGTTTCATTTCTGGCGGCACAACGTACTGTTCGACGGCGCACTGCGGGTCATGATGCCGCGATTTATGCATAAGATACTCTAGATGGCAGACGGAACGCACCCAGACAACGAACATCGCTTTCCCTGCGATACCTGCGGGTCGGACCTGCGGTTTGACCCGGTTGATCACCAACTGAAATGCGATCACTGCGGAAACGTGCAGCCCATCGAAAGCGCGGGGCCTTGGATAGGCAGCATCGTCGAGCTGGATTTCCAGCGCGCCGTGCAAGACAGGCTGGCCGAGGCGGACATTGAAGAGACGCGCGTCAACGTTTGTCCGAATTGCGGTGCTCAGACCGAGTTTGATCCCAATATTCACGCCACCGAATGCCCGTTTTGCGCAACCCCCGTCGTCACAGATACCGGCACGCACCGGCATATCAAACCGCGCGGTCTGTTGCCCTTCGCGATGGATGAGGCTCAGGCGCACAATGCGATGACAGATTGGCTGGGCAGTCTATGGTTCGCCCCTAACGGCCTGACGGACTATGCCCGCAAGGGGCGCAAGATGAATGGCATCTATGTCCCCTACTGGACCTTCGATGCCGATACCAAAAGCCAATATACCGGGCAGCGCGGAACGCATTATTATGAAACCAAAACGGTCGTGCGGGATGGAAAACGCCGTCAGGTCCGCGTGCGCAAAACCCGCTGGCGGCCTGCATCGGGTCGCGTTGCGCGGTTTTTTGATGATGTATTGGTACTGGCCTCACGGTCTTTGCCCAAGACATATACCGATGGGCTGGAGCCTTGGGACCTTTCCGCGCTTGAGCCTTATAATCCGGAATACCTGGCCGGTTTCCGCGCCGAAGGGTATCAGGTCGAACTTGCCGACGGCTTTACCGAGGCCCGCGCCTACATGGACCGCATGATTCACCGGGACGTGAAATACGATATCGGTGGCGATGCACAGCGGGTGCATTCGGTGAACACAACCGTCAAGGACGTGACCTTCAAACATGTGCTGCTACCGGTATGGTTGGCCGCATATAAATACAGGGGCAAGACATATCGGTTCGTGGTCAACGGGCGCACGGGACGCGTACAGGGTGAAAGGCCCTATTCGGCCTGGAAGATCGCATTTGCGGTGATTGTCGGACTAATCCTTGCACTTGGCGTCGGATTTGTTATCGCTAACAGCCAATAAAACTGGAAGGTGCCCCTATGATCCTATGCTGTGGTGAAGCGCTGATTGACATGCTGCCGCGTGAAACGGCTGCGGGCGAACGCGCTTTTGCGCCCCATGCGGGCGGGTCTGTTTTCAACACCGCCGTCGCATTGGGCCGGCTTGATGCGCCCGTGCAGTTCTTCTCGGGCCTGTCGTCTGACCTGTTCGGTGATGTGCTGCGGGACCAATTGGCCGCCTCCAAAGTGGATAGCAGCCCGGCTGCAATTTCAGATCGTCCCACGACCTTGGCGTTTGTCACCCTGACGGATGGGCATGCGTCTTATGCCTTTTATGATGAAAATACCGCGGGTCGCATGTTGTCCGAAAGCGATCTGCCCGAAACCGACGCGGATGCGCTTTTCTTCGGCGGTATCAGCCTTGTCGTCGAACCGTGCGGTGCTGCCTATGAGGCGATGATGTTGCGCGAAGCCGCGACCCGCCTGACCATGATCGACCCGAACATCCGCCCTTCGTTCATCACCGATGAGGCCGCCTATCGCACCCGTCTGACCCGCATGATGGGGGCTGCCGACATCATCAAGACCTCTGACGAAGACCTGGAATGGATTGTCGGGGATGCAGACGCAAATGCCCTTCTTGTCAGCACCGGCGCGCAAGTGATCCTGCTGACACGCGGCGGCGATGGGGTCAGTATTGTCACCGCAACCGGCACCTATGATGTCGCAGCGCAAAAGGCCGAAGTGGTCGATACGGTCGGCGCTGGCGACACCTTCAGCGCGGGCTTCATGGCGCAACTTCACAAAAGCGGTCATCTGACGAAAGACGGGATCAAAAAAGCAACGGAAGCTGATTTGCGCGCTGCGGCGGCCTTTGGTGCCAAAGTCGCAGCGATCACAGTCAGCCGGGCCGGTGCGAACCCGCCGTGGGCATCCGAGCTTTGAGGGCACTTATTCAGCGCGTGACAAATGCGTCAGTTCATGTTGATGGCAACCTGATCGGGGACATCGGCAAGGGCCTGTTGATCCTTGTCTGCGCCATGGATGGCGACGATGCCCAGAAATCCAAGGCACTGGCTGCAAAGATCAGCAAGTTGCGTATCTTCACGGATGACGCGGGCAAGATGAACAAGTCAGTGATGGATGTGGGCGGTGCAACCCTGATCGTCAGCCAATTCACATTGGCCGCAGACACGTCGCGGGGCAACCGCCCGGGATTTTCCGCCGCGGCCAAGCCCGATGTCGGACGCGCGCTTTACCAGCAGTTCATTGCGGATATTGCTGATTTGGGAATTGAGACTGCCACCGGATCGTTTGGCGCTGACATGGCCGTCAGCCTGACAAACGATGGTCCGGTGACAATCTGGATTGACGTCTAGCTTAGCATTCCTTGCCGACGACCAGCACCCAATAAGGACCCTTGGCGGTCTGACTGATGCCAACGCCGAATTCCTCGATGCGCGGATGCAGCATGTTGCGGCGGTGTCCGGGTGAGTTCAGCCAACCATTCACAATCTGCTCGGACCGTGGATAGCCCCAGGCGATATTCTCGGCCACGATGCAATTATTATAGCCTGCGTTGCGCACACGTGCTGCCGGGCGCGAACCGTCCGTGCCGCGGTGATCGAAAAAATCATTCACACCCATATCGCAGGCGTGGACCATAGCCGCCTGACCAAGTTTGCGGTTGAAACGAAGCGGCGCTTCACCATTCGCACGGCGGCTTTGGTTCAGCCCGGCCGCAATCTCGGTTGCGAGCTGGTTGACATTCGGGGGGGCCACGCAATTCGCCGCCGCCGCAGTCGTCCCAACAAATGAGAGAGCCATGGCGGCGAAAATGCTTGCAAAGCGTGTCATCTGATCTGTCCCGTCGATTAATTGCGTTGTATCTATGGTTCGCAACCGATCACGGCAACGCTAAGGCAGCGCCGGGGCAGCCCGGCGGCAATTACATGCCGAGCTTGCGGATTTGGAAACTAAGTGCGCTGAGCGCAAAGATTGTCGCGGCAACGCAGATAATCATGGGGCCCACGGACGTATCAAAAACAACCGCCAATCGGAGCCCGGCAATTGCAGACAGTGCGCCAATCCCCATGGAGAGAAAAGCCATCCGCTCGGGCGTCCGGGCGTAATTGCGTGCGGCGGCCGCAGGTATGATCAGCAGGGCCGTGATCAAAAGCGCGCCAACGACCTTGATGGCAACCGCGACAACTGCCGCAAGAAGCAGCGTCAAGATCATCTGCTCACGGCGCGGGTTGATCCCCGCAGCATAAGCCAGATCGGAACTGAGGGTCGCCGTCAGCATGGCCGACCAATGCCACCAAAGGGCAAAAACCACCAGCGCACCACCACCCCAGATCACCGCAAGATCCATGCGCGTGACGCTGAGAACATCACCAAACAGATATGCGTCCAGATCGACCCGCTGACCGGGGATCAATGTGACCGCGACCAAACCCAGCGCCAAAGCGCCATGCGCAAGCACGCCGAGCATCGTATCAACGGCGGCCCCCTGCCCGCTGAGACCATGGATCAAGACAGCCATGCCCAAGGCGACGACACCAACACCCAACGTGATCGACGTTCCAAAAAGCAGCGCCAATGCGACGCCCAAGACAGCGGCATGGGCGGTCGCGTCACCGAAATAGGCCATACGACGCCAGACAACGAAACACCCCAACAGACCGGCGGCGATAGCTGTACCAACCCCAGCCAAAGCGGCGCGCACCAAAAAATCGTCCAGCATTTATTCAGCAGCCTCGTGGTGATGGTCGTGATCATGCCCATGATCGTGGTCATGGCGGTAAAGTGCCAATTCACCGCCCGTCCCGCCGCCGAACAATTCACGATAGGCC
>CBDTVH010000103.1:0-6955 GCA_965363665.1 uncultured Yoonia sp.
GTCTGCTGGGGGATGCTGCTTTCTTTGATTGGCTGGAGGCCGAAGGGCCAGCGCTGGCGGCTGGTGACATGGACGCACGCGTGCGCGCCGTGACCCGGTCCTGCCAGATGAAAGCGGATATCGTGCAGCGGGATGAAACCGAGCAGGGTGACCGGGCGCTTTTGAACCTTGGCCATACATTCTGTCACGCATTGGAGGCCGCGACCGGCTATTCCGACCGCCTGCTGCACGGCGAAGGGGTCGCCATTGGGTGTGGGCTGGCATTTGAATTGTCTGCGCGGCTGGGGTTGTGCAGTCAGGAAGATCCAAGCCGCGTGCGCGCGCACTTGCGTGACATGGGGATGAAGGTTGATATCCGCGATATACCCGGCGATCTACCTGATGCCGCCGGTCTGCTGGAGCTGATGGGGCAGGACAAAAAGGTGCTGGACGGCAAACTGCGCTTTATTCTGGCACGCGGGATCGGCGACGCCTTTATCACATCGGATGTGCCGCGTGAGGCGGTGCTTGGCGTGCTTGAGGATGCGTTGCGCGCCCCGCAGTCCCGGACGTGATCCGGGACCTCCACCTCTAACCTGCAAGAGGTTCCGGATCAGCTCCGGGACTGCGTCCTTCCCGCCTGCCTTATGCCCAACAATGATCATGCATGGTAGACACGATGCCGGTTTCCGCGATTGCCAGTGGCCGCATCTCAACGCCAACCGTCATTCCGGATCATCGTCATCGCGGCCATCAAGCCGGATGCCGTGCTTTTTGGCAAAGCTTAGAAATAGCGGGATTTCAATCAAGGCGTAGGTGACGATGGTGAAGATCGCCCAGTTCGTCTCATAGAAGACCAGCGTGAATGTCACATCAGTCCCCCAGAACCACGCCCCGGCCACGATCAGCGCCAGCACGTTCAGTGCCAGATCAATGCCCATCAGTTTGTTGAGCGTCTTTTCCTTGAGCGTGGGAAAGATGCCCAGATAGGCGACTGCCAAAATCAGGCCGACAAGGATCAGAATTTGCGCCTCAGGCGAAACGACCATCGGGTTTAGAACGGGATTTCGTCGTCCATATCGCCGCCACCGCCGCCCGCTGGTGCACCACCACCGCTGCCGCCGCCATAGCCGCCATCGTTGCCGCCGTATCCGCCACCAGATGATCCGCCGCTATAGCCGCCCCCGCTGCCGTAGTTGCCGCCGCCGCCGCCTTCGCTGCGGCTGTCCAGCATCGTCAGCGTGCCGTCATAGCCGTTCAACACGACCTCGGTGGAGTAACGATCCTGACCGGACTGGTCCTGCCATTTGCGCGTTTGCAGCTTGCCTTCGATATAAACCTTGGACCCCTTTTTCAGATACTGTTCCGCAATGCGTACCAGACCTTCCTGAAAGATCGCGACGGTGTGCCATTCGGTTTTTTCCCGGCGTTCGCCTGTATTCTTGTCTTTCCAGGTTTCAGAGGTCGCGATGCGCAGGTTGGCGACTTTGCCGCCATTCTGGAATGTGCGCACTTCAGGGTCGGCACCCAGGTTACCGATAAGGATGACTTTGTTCACTGATCCGGCCATAGCGGCACCTCCGACGATTCTCGTTTGCCGTTTATTCGGCTCTCGACACATGGCGTAACAAGGTTAACGACAGGTTTCCAGAGGAAGGCTTGGCGGTTTGGCACAAAACGCGTATGTTGAAATCTGCGCAATAAGCGAAAGCGGTGTCCCGTGACCCGACCGACCCTGACATTCGGACTGATTATCGCCTTGGGGGCATTGCCTGCCGTTGCACAAGAACAGCTTTCAACGATGTCCCGGTCCGGACTTCTGCAAAGCCAGACCTCTGTTCTTGATGGGCGTGCCGCCCAGCAGTATCAGAACTCGGCCCGCCTTCAGCCACCCCGTGCGGAAGGGTTCACGATCACCCCGATTTATACCGGCAGCTATAATGGCCCGTACATGCGTTTGGCCGGGGCGGCAGCGACCAAGCATGGTGTGCCGGTTGGATTGTTCCTGCGGTTGGTCGAGCAGGAAAGTGGCTGGAACCCCGCTGCGCGATCAGTCAAAGGGGCGTTGGGTTTGGCGCAGTTGATGCCGCAAACGGCGCGCGCGCTGCGGGTCGATCCGTTGGATCCGGCGCAAAATCTGGAAGGCGGCGCCCGCTATCTGCGCGCGCAGTTCGAGGCGTTTGGCACATGGCCGTTGGCCTTGGCTGCGTATAACGCGGGGCCGGGGGCCGTGACGCGTTATCGCGGCATCCCGCCTTTTGCAGAGACCCAGAATTACGTCCAGGTGATCTGGGGCAATTAACTGACCGGATCGGACAGACGTTGCAAATCGGGGTCGGCCAGCCGTGGAACCACACGGTAGACCGCATTGACGAACAAGAACACAGCAAACCCCAGCAGCCCGACACAGAGCGCGGTCACCAGAACCTGCCCGTAAAGCTGGCCTGACAACCAGCCGAACGTCTGCCCCAACCCGCCGGCTTGTTGTGGATCTGCGGTGTAGGCCGCATAGCACAGAAACCCGCCGATAATGCCGACGACCACGCCTTGCGCGATCACGCCGAGACGCAAAACGGTGCTCCAATTACGGGTAAAATGATTGGCTTCCAGCTTGCTGCGGTAGGATTGCGTGTAACCCTTTCGCAGATAGTAAATGCCGGCACCCACGGTACACAGACCCGCGATGCCGACGATCCAAATACCAAAGGGCGCTGACATGACGGTTTCCGTCGCGCTGGCGATCCTGGACTGGCCGCCTGATCCGCTGCTTGAATTGGCGCCGATGGCAAGGGCAATTGCCGCAACGCCGATGGCGGCATGCACAAGGCCGGTGACGACCATACCCGCACGCGCAATCATTCCTTTTGCGTCCGACCCTTCATCTTCCAGATCGGCCAAACCATCAATGACGCGCCAGGCGGTATAGCATAGCAGACCAACACCGATGGTCAGCAGGATGATCATGCCAAAGGGCGACGATTCAACGGATTTGAGGGCCTCGGACGTGCCCTGCGCCTGACCGCCCTGCCAGATTGTCCAAAGCGACAAACCGGCGATCAAGACATAGGTCAGCCCACGCCCCGCATATCCTGCGCGCATCACGGGTAAGGCCCAGTCGTATTTATCGTTCGCCATCACACTTCTCCTGCTGTTTGCAGGATGAACCGTCAAAGCGGCGCGATGGTTCCCTTACTCTGCCGCGATCTGGATGACAGGTTCCATATTGGCAAGCTCTTCGTCGCTCAGGTGGCACTTGATCTGGTGGCCTTCAGCGACCATTCGCACCGGTGGCACTTCTATTTCGCACAAGTTGCCTGCCACTTTGGATTTCCAGTTGCAGCGCGTCTGGAAGGGGCAGCCGCTGGGTGGGTTCATCGCGGAGGGAATGTCACCCTCAAGCACGATGTGCTTTTTCTTGACGCGGGTGTCGGCGATGGGAACGGCGGACAGCAAGGCTTCGGTATAGGGGTGGTAAGGGGGCGAGAACACCTGATCGGTGGTGCCCAACTCGACCACGTGGCCCAGATACATGACCATGACCCGATCCGACAGATAGCGGACGATGGACAGGTCATGGCTGATGAACAAGAGCGTCGTTTTGTGTTCGCGCTGGATTTCCATCAACAGATCCGTGACAGCGGCCTGCACCGACACATCGAGCGCCGATACGGGTTCATCTGCCACCACGATCCGCGCATCACCCGCAAAGGCGCGGGCAATACCGACACGTTGTTTCTGACCACCCGAGAGCTGACGCGGCATGCGGTCCGCAAAGGCACGCGGCAGCTTGACCAGATCAAGCAGGTTGAGCATGCGTTCGCGCCGTTCGGCGTCGTTGTTGCCGATGCCGAAGATTTCCAACGCGCGCATGATCTGACGGCCCACCGTCATCGACGGGTTCAGCGTGTCAAAGGGGTTCTGAAACACCATCTGAATATCCGCGATCGTTTTGGTATCGCGTTGTTCAATTGCTATATTGCCAATGGATTTGTTGTCGAGCAGGATTTCCCCCTCTGTCGCCGTTTCCAGTCCCATCAACACCTTGGCAAAGGTAGATTTACCGCAGCCGGATTCGCCCACAATTGCCAGCGTTTCGCTTTCGCGCGCTTCAAACGACAGGGTTTCGTTGGCTTTGACCACCTTCTTGTCGCCGCCGCCAAAAAGGGCGTTGGCGGCCACCTCATAGTATTTCTTAAGGTTGTCCATCTTCAGAACAACCTGCCCGGGTTCGGGCTTTGCGGTTTGTGGGCCCAGGTCGATCGGCGCGTTCCAGTCGATCTCCTTGAACCTGAGGCAGCGTGTTTGGTGGCGGTCATTGCCCGGCACCGGTTCCATCGGGATGAAACCTGCGTCGCAGCGGCCAGCCTCGAAATAGTCGCAGCGGGGGCCGAAGTTACAGCCTTGAGGGCGCTCATGCGGCAGGGGGAAGTTGCCGGGGATTGCGACCAGGGGCTTGGCGTTCTTGTCAGCACCGGGCAGGGGGATCGAACGGAAAAGCGCCTGTGTGTAGGGGTGTTGCATTTCGTCGAACACGTCTTCGATGCTGCCCCGTTCGACCGCTTCGCCTGAATACATCACGCAGATACGGTCGCAGGTTTCCAGCACAAGCCCAAGGTTGTGGCTGATGAACAGCATGGATGTCCCATATTTCTTGCCAAGGTCTTTAACCAGTTCCACGACGGCGGCTTCCACCGTCACGTCGAGCGCTGTGGTCGGCTCATCCAGGATCAGCAGTGAGGGTTTCGACATCAGCGCCATCGCGATCACGATGCGCTGTTGCTGACCACCGGACAACTGGTGCGGATAGCTTTGCAGCATCCGTTCCGGGTCGGGCAGCTTCACGTCCGTGACGACTTCCAGCGCCCGCGCGTAGGCTTCTTTTTCGCCAACACCTTCGTGGATCATCGGCACTTCCATCAACTGCCTGCCGATCTTCATGGCCGGGTTGAGCGATGCCATTGGTTCCTGATAGATCATCGCAATTTCAGACCCGCGGATATCGCGCAGCTCTTCCGGCGTCATCTCGTTCAGCTCGCGCCCCTTGAACTTGATCGAGCCACCGACGATGCGCCCGTTCACGCCAAGGTCTTGCATGACCCCCAGTGCCACCGTGGATTTGCCGCAACCGCTTTCGCCCACAAGGCCCAAGGCCTCGCCGGGCATAACGGTGGCGGAAAAATCCATCACGGCGGGGATTTCGCGCAGCCGGGTGAAGAAGGAAATCGAAAGCTTGTCGATCTCAAGGATGGGTTGTGTGTTGTCTTGCATCTTTGGTTCCTTGTTCCGCCCGTCCCGGGCTTGACCCGGGACCTCAGCGTCCCGAGTAGGAGGTCCCGGGTCACGCCCGGGACGCGTGATCAGTCTTTGAGGCTTTCTTCGCGCAGGCCATCAGCCAGCAGGTTGAGACCCAGAACCAGGCTCAGCAGTGCAGCCGCCGGTGGCAGGGCAGGGTGTGCGTAGATCAACAAGAGCTTGCGGCCCTCGTTGATGGTCGATCCCCAGTCAGGGCTTTCGGACGAAAGACCCAAGCCGAAGAAGCCCAAGGTGCCCAAGAGGATGGTGGTGTAACCAATCCGCAGGCAGAAATCGACGATCAGCGGGCCACGCGCGTTGGGCAGGATTTCCCACAGCATGATGTACCACGCACCTTCACCCCGTGTCTGGGCGGCAGCGACATAGTCGCGTGTGCGCAGGTCCAGCGTCAGGCCGCGCACGATACGGAACACGGTGGGCGCGTTCACGAAAACGACCGAGACGAAGACCACAAGGATCGAGATGTCGAAGAGGTCCATCCACGCAGGCAGGAAGTCGATGACCGTGCCTTTCTGGTTGATGATCGACAGGTAGAGCCAGCCGAGGATGCCAAGCACCGGGATAAGGATCGCGTTCCGCTTGGCCGGTTGCGTGTAGTAGCGCGAGTTCAGCAAGACGCCGAAGAAGATTAGCGGGAAGATGAACAGGAAGGCGGCCATGTAGGATGGGATCCCAGTCAGCACGATCTCCGGTGTGACCAGCAGATAGAACAGCAGGATCACGGGGAAGGCGAGGATCAGGTTGGCGACAAAGGACAGGAATGTGTCCAGCTTACCACCGTAGAACCCCGCAGGCAGGCCCAACGTAATCCCCACCATGAAGGCAAAGATTGTCGCCAAAGGCGCAATCGCGATCACGAAGACCGATCCCTGCACCACGCGGCTGAAGATATCGCGCGCGAGGTTGTCGCCGCCCAACAGATAGTGGGGGATCACGCCTGTGGTACCTTCCGGCACTGGAACACCGGGGCCCTTGTTCTTGAGGCCTGACACCTGCGACAGATAATCATGGGTCGCGATCAAATCGAAGGCGGACACAAAGAGAGCCGTAAACACCCAGAACATCACCAGACCAAAGCCGATCATACCCACTGTGCTGTCAAAGAGCTTGCCGTAAAGGCCCAGCTTGCGCTTGTACATGATCGACACCGCGAAGAGCACAATCAACGAAAGCCAAACCGGCGAAAATCGTTTTGAGATTTCTCCCACGATCCCGGCCGCCCCATAAGGCATGACCTGCGGGACGATGATATACGCAATCACGATCAGCAGCACGCCCAGAAATGTGTATTTCACACCCGTCTCCACCAGCCCGAGCGGCCCGGTGGTTGCCGCAATCGTTCCGTCAGGATTGGATTGCAGGGTTTGCGCCGGGGCAAAGAACCCCAGAATGATCTGCGCCACGATCGCGACAGCCAGCAAGGCCAGCAGAACCATAAGCACAGGATTGAGGATGGTGCCGAGGCTACCTGTCCATGTCAAAGCTTCCATGTCCTGATCCTCCCTTTAAGAAATGCGAATGCGTGGGTTCAGGAACACATAGCCGATGTCGGATATCAGCTGTGTGATCAGGACCACGAAGACGGAAACGATGGAAACACCCAGCAGCAGCTCGATGTCGTTATTGCCGGCGGCCTGCACCAGCACCCAGCCAAAGCCCTTGT
>CBDTVH010000104.1:0-6934 GCA_965363665.1 uncultured Yoonia sp.
CCGACATGGGCAATGTCAAAACCCTTGTGCCCAATTCCGAAGTCTGGGGCAACAAGATGAAGAACTACTCGGGGTATCCCACCCGCCGCGCGCAGTGGACGTTTGGCGTTGGTTATGGCGTCAACATTGAGGACGCTGAAACTGTCATCCGGGACACCATCATGGCTGACCCGCGTTCGCACAGTGATCCAGAGCCGTTTATACAGGTGAACAACCTCAATAACAGCAGTGTCGATTTCCTGGTGCGCGTCTGGTGCGACAACGCAGACTACTTTCAGTATCAGGCCGATATGAAGCGTAAAGTAAAAGAGGCGCTGGACGACGCGGACATCAACATTCCGTTCCCAACGCGCACATTGGTGCATCAAAACCCTATGCTAAGGGTCGCCGAGAATGATGATGCCGAAAAACAGCCCTACGCCGCAGAGTAAACCGTTTCGGAGGGCAAAGTTGACGGCAGATCAAGGGCCACACATTTGATGCCCAGATCTGAAGGAGCAACGCTACATTGCGATGCCAGAAACGATCAGTGGTAAAAGTGTGGATCTGGTTATACGTCAGGCCATAACCTGAGCGCTACGCAGAGAATGGGCGCGATAGGATCTACTGTATGAATGAAACAAAGGGCGGGAACTCATCCCGCCCTTTGTTTGGTTGCAATTGCTTTAGCTTTCATCATCCAGCGTATTCGTGATCTGCTGGTACTCGTACGCTGGCGCGTCTTGCACCCCGACCTCGGTGGCTTCGACGACAAGGAAGAAATCATCGTTTTCACCCTCCTCTGCCACAAACCGAATTTCCGACATGTTCACGGCGACATCTTTTTCGCCAATGCCCAGAAAGCCACCTACGCCAACGATGATGGATTGCACCTGACCGTCACGTGTCAGCACGATCTCGTTGATCTGGCCAATGTCATCCCATTCTGTTTCACCGCCTGCGGGGATGGTCATCTCGTTCTCGATGCTGGCTTCGGATGCATAAACGCGCATACCGATCATCTCTGAAGCGTTGATGTTCGTTCTGGGGTCAAACTTCATGTCCGAAAAGACACTGGCATGCGTGTCTGCGATGGCAGATGTGCCAAGTACAATTGCGGCGGCGGTTGTCGTCAAAAACTGTTTCATATCTTTCTCCGATAATTTGGTTGCGCTGTGCGTCAGCGTCATCCCGCCTCAACACCGCCCGTGCGAAATTCGTTCCCCGCTATGGGGCGGACCCGGCGGCTGTAGGGAAATTTGACTTTTTAAAGCGTTTGATTTGGAGAAGGTCGCTTGCAACTCAAACGTCCTTTCCAGATTGATCGCCGAAAAAGGCGGGCCCTGTTAGGGGCCTGCCTTTGGTAACGTGGTTTTCGATCAAAGATCAGACTGAACGTCGCGGCTTTCTGCGCTGAGTGCGTCACCGGCATTCGAAATGTCCTGGCCTGCGCCTTCAACAGTTTCACACGCAGCAAGTGCGAATGATGATAAGATGATGGCGACAAGAACTGGGATACGCATGTGCTTGGATCCTTTGCTATCAAAGTTGAATGTTTTGTGCGTGGCGCAAAGCCTTCTAGGCAAGCCCGACGAATGACAGTATGGCGACAACCACGACCACAAGACCGATAATGTAGATGATCCGGTTCATAAGAACCTCCTTTGTTCAATTTCTGGTGGTGCAGACAAATTTGACTGACCATTGTTATGAAACGCCTGTCCGCTGTCTTGGTTCCGTAATTGCGTGATTAAGCCGCGCGTCGGATGTGGAACGAAAGCTGTAGCTAAACCGTTTAGACCCTGTACATCATGCTGAATATCGCTGCGCACGCCGCGCCCTTGGCAACGCTCCTGCTTGATCTAGGTTCTACTTGACGGAAGGATGGGCCGCGAAAGGCACGCTTCGCGGGCTATCAGATGGTTGTGATGATCAAGGAAGAGAAACCCCCTCTCAGCATTTGAATGAGGAGAAGAACTATGGATACCGATGACCCTATCAACCGCTTTGACCGGATGTGCGAGCACCTTGCGCTGATGGCGCGAAACACCAACCGCCCACAGCAGGTTGACCAACGTGGCGACCTGAACCTGCGCAAGGATGGATCACAGCATCGACGCTATCATGCGTTCTTTGACGATTTGCAGAACTGATGGGGCGCGCTTTGCCTTTCTGTCGTCTCAAGGCCTTTATCTGGACGCTTCTGACAGGGCTATTTCTCGTGTTGGGCAGCCCGTCCATCGCGCTGGACCGCGATACGCCCTTTGACTCTATCGACGGCGGCACACTCAGTTTGTCTCAATGGGAGGGGCAGCCTGTTCTGGTCGTGAACACGGCGTCAATGTGTGTCTTCACCGAACAATATCGCGATCTGCAAACGCTTTATGATCGCTATCGGGATCAAGGCTTGGTCGTGCTGGCCGTCCCTTCCGATGATTTCAATCAGGAACTGGCAAGCGACGCCGAAGTGAAAGACTTTTGTGAACTCGTATACGGCATAGACATGCCCATGACTGTGATCACAGGCGTGAAAGGGCGCGATGCGCATCCGTTCTACCAATCGCTGCGCCAAGATGCCGGGTTTACCCCCAGATGGAACTTCAACAAGGTATTGCTGGACCGTGAAGGACAGCTTGTTGAAACCTTTGCGTCGCGCGTCAGCCCCCTATCGGAGCAGATCACGCGACAAGTTGAGGCTCTGCTCTCTGATATCTCAAACTAAGCAAACATCTGCATTTGAATGGAAATGCCTATCAAACCGGCGCACCCAACCCCGGTGAAGTGGTGCGCCGGCACACAATAACCTCAGTCTATCAATGTGACCCAACTGCCCGTCAGGCGCTGTTTGACAGACCATGCCGCTGGAGAATGCGTTGCAGCGTGCGCCGATGCATATCCAACATCCGCGCCGCGAGCGACACGTTACCGCCAGCTTCATGGTACACATGTTCGATATGCTCCAGACGCGCTTGCTCGGGTGGCATCGGGTTTTCGGGTGCCGGTGCGTGCCCGCCTTCGGGCGCCATCAATGCGTCTATGATCTCTTCCGCGGTGGCGGGCTTTGCGATATAATCAACCGCACCAAGGCGTGCCGCTGACACTGCTGTCGGGACGTTGCCATAACCGGTCAGGATCAATGAACGCGCCTCAGGATGTTTGGCTTCAAGATCGCGTACGACATCCAGACCGCTGCCATCCTGTAGGCGAAGGTCGATGATCGCATAGTCCAGTGCGGTGTCGGTGATCGCGGTACGGGCCTGCGATACGCTGGCGGCCACACGCACCTGAAACCCGCGCCGTTCCATTGCCAAGGCAAGGCGTTCGCGCAGTGCGTCGTCATCTTCTACAATCAGAAGGTTCTGCAGTTTGTGATCAAACATATCATTTTCTCCTTTAAAATTGTTACGGGCAACATCGGCTATCAGATGTGGGTCGCGTCAATCCGTCGCTGTTCGGTCGCTGATCTCGCCGTTCCATTCCGTCCCAGGCAGGGGCCGGACCTCACCGTAAGCGGATCGCATTTGGTTGATTATTTCAGTTCTGACCTAGTTAGTTGTTTGTAAACATTCAGATCACGCGCCCTTGGGTGGTGCGCCGTTCGCGAAGCGACTGATCAAAACCGGAACAGGGAAAGGACGAAGATTTCATGAGGCTTTTTGAAAACATTCACCCCGCCACACGAATTTATGCCGCAGAAGTCGAGGCCGGTAAGCTGTCACGTCGCGAGTTTCTGACCCGTGCAACATCGCTTGGTGTCACGGCCGCCGCCGCCTATGGCTTGCTGGGCCTGACGCGACCTGCCTTTGCCGCGGGGCACGCCCAACCGGGGGGGACCCTGCGCATTGAATCGACCGTCAAAGCGCTGAAGGATCCGCGCACCTATGATTGGCCGCAAATGTCGAACTATACCCGCGGCTATTTGGAATATCTGGTCGAGTACCAGATTGATGGAAGCTTCGCGCCTGCGCTGCTGGAAAGCTGGGAAGTGAATGACGATGCTACCGAATACATGCTAACCGTCCGTCCTGGTGTCACATGGAGCAATGGCGACACTTTCACCGCGGATGACGTGGCTTTCAACATCGCGCGGTGGTGCGACAAGAGCGTTGAGGGCAATTCAATGGCATCACGCATGGGGTCATTAGTCGACGAAGAAACCGGACAGGCGCGCGACGGGGCAATTACCGTTGTCGATGACGCCACGGTTCGTCTGACACTTGTCCAACCGGATATCACTTTGATCGCAGGTTTTTCCGACTATCCGGCGGCCATTGTGCATCAGAGTTTCAACGGTGATCCCTTGGACAACCCCATCGGCACAGGGCCGTACATGCCCGCCGAATTCGAGGTCGGCGTAAAGGCCGTTCTGGTCAAGAACGAAGACCATACCTGGTGGGGTGAAGGTGCCTACCTGGACAGGATCGAGTATCTTGATTTCGGCACCGAACAGGCCGGCATCGTAGCCGCAGTCGCTGGTGATGAAGTAGATATGGTCTACGAATCCATTGGAGACTTCATTTCGATCATGGATGACATCGGATGGGCGAAATCCGAAGCAGTCACAGCCAATACGGTCGTTATCCGTCCCAATCAGGCAGCCGAGGTTGATGGGATGCAACCCTACGCAGACGCACGCGTGCGCCGGGCCTTGGCGATGGCGATTGACAACGCGGTGATGCTGGAACTGGGCTTTTCCGGAAACGGACGGATTGCGGAAAATCACCATGTTTCGCCCATTCATCCCGAGTATGCCGAGCTACCCGCACCGGTTTATGACCCCGAAGGTGCAAAGGCGCTGATGGAAGAAGCCGGGATGGCCGACTTTGAGCACGATCTGGTGTCGATTGACGACACATGGCGCAAGAACACCAGCGATGCAGCGGCCGCAATGCTGCGCGATGCCGGGATCAACGTGAAACGTACTGTCATTCCGGGTGCTACGTTTTGGAATGACTGGACAAAGTATCCGCTTTCGACAACCGACTGGGCGCAGCGTCCGCTGGGTGTGCAAGTGCTGGCCTTGGCCTATCGGTCAGGCGAACCCTGGAACGAAAGCGCATTCGCCAACGATGAATTTGACGCGCTTTTGGCCGAAGCCTTGTCAATCGCTGACGCGGACAAGCGCCGTGATGTGATGGCCAAATTGCAGAAAATCATGCAAGATGAGGGCGTTGTCGTGCAGCCATACTGGCGTTCGATCTATCGGCATCACAAGCCCGATGTGGTCGGGGCGGAAATGCACCCCACGTTTGAAATTCACGTCGCAAAACTCGGTTACGCCGCCTGAACGACATTTTAGGATGGCCGGAGTCTGGATTGGTTGATCACGCGTCGAAACCCTTGACGCGTGATCTGTCGCTCAATGAAGCCGGTTATCCTGATCAGTATCGCGTTGGCGGCAAAAGGTCCGGCTTTCCGCCAACGTTCGTTCATCGTCAGACACCTTGGGCGATACCACGGCGCGGGCCGCCAGCTGCATCTATGCGCAAAACTCGTGATATCAGCTAATTTAACTCGTTTCTTGAATGCTCGAATTGTTGCTATGACGCATCAGTGGAAGTGAGTTTGAAACCACCTCGGGGTTGTCGTGAAGCGTCGGTCCCAACCCGGCCTTTCCTGAACTTACTTCCACGCAGTCCAGCCAATAGCGTTTGCGAAGTGAATTGACGTTCAAATGAGTATCTCTCAAGATCGTGGCATGGACATCACGCTTCTCAAAACCTTCCTTGAAGTCGCCGCGACCGGATCATTCGTATCCGCCTCTGAACGGCTTTATGTCACGCAATCAGCGGTGTCTCTGCGGATCCAACGGCTTGAGGATTCGCTGGGGAAATCAATGTTCACGCGCTCCAAGGCAGGGGCGGAACTGACGAACGCCGGGCGTGAGTTTGAACGATATGCCCTGTCGATGATCCGCGTGTGGGAAGAAGCGCGCCAGCAGGTCGCCATTCCGGAAGGTTTTACCCGAAGCCTGACCATCGGTGCGCAATATTCGCTTTGGCCTCGCCTTGGGTTCCGCTGGATTGACGGGTTGCGACAGGCTGCGCCTGACCTGAACATCAGGGCCGAACTGGGGATGCCGGATCGTCTGACGCGTTTTTTGGTCGAAGGTATCATGCATGTCGGCCTGCTTTATATGCCGCAGATCCGACCGGGCCTGATCGCCGAAGAGATCATGGGCGAGGAACTGGTCTTGGTGGCCTCATCGCCCGATGCGGATATCGAACAACTTGATAACTATGTCTTTGTAGATTGGGGCCCCGAATTTGTTGGCGCACATGCGCTGGCCCTGCCGGAACTGACGAACCCGGGCCTTACGTTCTCGCTTGGGGCGATGGTGGCCGAATATGTGATCAACCGCGAAGCATCGGCCTATCTACCAGCGCGCTACGTCAAGAAATACATTGATAGCGGGCAATTGCACCTTGTCCCGGATGCCCCGCGTTTTCCCTATCCAGTTTGGGCCGTGTGGCGACAAGACCTTGATCCGGCGTTGGCAAGACTTGCCAAATCGGAACTGATGAAGGTTGCGGATGCCGCCGAAGCAGATGGCAATGCTGTGATAGACCGACTACGTGGAATAAGCGATGATCAGACCGTCGAAGTGCTTGGCGCTATGCCAGCCGATGATCCATAAGCGGTACTTGCTTTAAGCATGATTATTTTGAATTTCCCTTAAGTTAGTTCGTTCTTTAGATATCCACTCAGCAGAGATGCTCCCGATCCTGAAAAGGACGGGTCACCTTGTTGGGAAAGGATAGACCCATGACTAAGAACGTATTTATCACAGCGGCTATCGCTGCAATCATCGCATCGTCCGCATCAGCGCAGACCTTGATTGGTCGCGATACTGTTGCAGGCGACCGCAACGAAGATCTAATCGAAGCCATCGAAGACGATGCAGAGCGCGAGCTTGACCGCTTCGGCAACGAAGGCCGTCCTCAAGGTTTCACCG
>CBDTVH010000105.1:0-6921 GCA_965363665.1 uncultured Yoonia sp.
TGGCGACAACAGGTGACGTGCTGCTGCACAGTTTGAGGCGAGGCAAAGGGGGGTATGATGTCCTCGCTCGAAAATTAACGTGGACCTGTAGAAGTGGTTCCAAAGGTTTTCGACTGCGGCATGATCGCCTGATCGCCAGGTGGACGTGAACAAGCACATCGCAGCCCTGACACTGTGAATGACCTTCAAAACTGTCTTGCGACGGTGTATGTACTCCGTCCGCCAATTTCGAGGGATCCCGTATATACACACAAAAAGCCGCGCTACGTGGGCAGCGCGGCTTTATGGATTTTTTCTAATCTAATTATGTGCGTACGCACCGAGCGTCACGCAGCGTCCGTCAGTGAGATGCAAGGAACTCGTCGACTTCGCGCCGGGCTTCTTCTTTGCTTTTACCGTATTTTTGCTGGATTTTGCCTTCCAGCGCTTCACGGTTACCTTCAACTTCGTCCAACTCATCATCGGACAGTTCGCCCCACTTCGCCTGCAGGTTGCCCTTCATTTCTTTCCACTTACCTTGAACTTGGTCCCAATTCATATCGAAGCTCCTTTCTTGGTTGTTCGATGTTACAACACGTGACAGCGGATATGGTTCCATCCTGCGCTTCGGCGGCTGCATATTCCGCTTGGCGCCATCGCCGGAATAGCTGGTGTCCAGACATTCCTGCGAAATCGCGCAGCGTTGATGGCGGTGCAGCCGGTTGATGAAAGTGACGTGGCGGGCGCAACCGGCCAAGGTATCATCGACCATATGACTAAGACGCCAGAACATTTTGTTGCGTCGCTTATTTTGGCAGTTTGCATAAATTTGGACCATCGTCGTTGAATGGCCTCAATATTCAATACGGAGCGTCGCACTGTTGGGAACTACCAGTGATACTCTGCGTTACCCCAGCAACCCCAAGAGGAAAATGCTGATGAAAACGCTACACACTGTCGTTCTACCCGTTGCTGGTCTTGGCACGCGCATGCTGCCTGCAACAAAGTCCATTCCGAAAGAATTGCTTGCGGTGTTTGACACGCCCGTCATCCAGTTCGCGTTGGATGAGGCGGTCGCTGCCGGGGCAAAACGCATAGTCTTGGTCAGTCACCGCAGCAAAACGGCACTTGAGGCCTATTTTGATCCCAAACTTGACCTCAGAAAGGCGCTTGCCCAAAAGGACAAGACAGAACTGCTTGATGCGCTTGCCAAGACCCGCGTGCCTGCGGGCGTCGAGATCATATTTACCTATCAGGATGAGCAGCGCGGACTTGGCCATGCTGTGGCTTGCGCGCGCAAGCATGTCGTGGGCGATGCCTTTGGCGTGATTTTGCCGGATGATGTGATTTTGGGTAAGCCGAGCCTGTCTGAAATGTTTGCAGCCTACGACACTGCCTTGCGCGGTAGCATGATCGCCGCGATGGAAGTCGCAAAAGATCAGGTGTCCCGCTACGGTATTTTTTCGGTCGAAGGCGACAGAAGCCAAGCGATGAAGGCGACCGGTATCGTTGAAAAGCCGGATCCCGCCGACGCACCATCCAACCTTGCAGCGATTGGCCGGTATATTCTGCCAACCGATATTTTCGATATTCTGGATCGCACCGGTCCGGGGGCAGGAGGCGAAATTCAGCTGACCGATGCCATTGACCAGAAAGGCAATATAGTGGCCTTCCGCATCACGGGCAAACGGTTCGATTGCGGAACCAAAGAAGGCTTGTTCGAGGCGACATGTGCTGTGCGCGACATGCGTCATGGGGCTGCCGAAGAGGAACCAATCCAGTTAGCGGCCGAATAGATGCAAACCATGACGCTTTCACCCTCGCTGGATTTGCTTCCGCCGCCAGATGAAACTGCGTTGTTTCTGGATTTTGACGGCACGCTGGTCAATATCGCTGCAACGCCTGACGCCATTTCGGTGTCGCCAGACGTTGATCGCCTGCTTTGCGCGTTGCGGTTGCGTTTGTCTGGCCGGATCGCGATTGTTTCAGGGCGCAGTATTGATGACTTGCGCCAGCACATCAGGGGGCACGATATCGTCTTTGTCGGCGGTCACGGGGCAGAGGTCGAAGCCCCCGGGGCCAAGCGCGAACAAATACTGGATGTAGCGGTGATACCGTCGCTTCATGCGGCGATCAGAAAGGTCCAAGAAACATATCCGACCCTTTACGCTGAATATAAAACGACCGGTGCGGTCCTGCACTATCGTCAGAAGCCTGAGTACAAAGAGCATGCCTGGGACGCGGCGCGTGCCATCGCAATCGACCATCCTGAATTTGATTTGCAGGCTTCCAAAATGGCGGTGGAGTTGCGACCCCGCCATGCAAACAAGCGTGCCGCCGTTGACAGGTTGATGCAGACCGCCCCCTTCGCAGGGCACACACCGGTCTTTGCCGGTGACGATACCACGGACGTACCTGCAATGACCTACTGCGTGGATCAGGGCGGGGCCGCGATTGGCATGGGGGCAGTCGATGGATCGCCGACGATACGGGTGGATACGCCCGCAGAACTACACAACCTCTTGAGCCATTGGAGTATTTCATGAGCCGTCTGATTGTTGTTTCCAACCGCCTGCCGAAAGACGACCAACCAGCCGGAGGGTTGGTTTTTGCCTTACACGAACTGCTGTCGCGTGAAGGCGGCATCTGGATCGGCGCAGACGACCCGGATGACACGTTGCGCGACGACCTGCGCCAGATCGCAAAAACCCCGTACGAACGCCTTTTGTTCGCGGTCACGCCGGAAGAGTGGGATGATTACTATCTGGGCTATGCAAATGGTGCGCTGTGGCCGCTGTTTCATGGACGCCGCGATCTGATGGACGTCAAATTCCATTGGTATGATGCCTATGCGCGGGTCAACGCGCGGCTGGCCGGGCAGATAGCCAAAGTAGCGCAGACTGACGATATCATTTGGATACATGATTATCATTTCCTGCCCTTGGCCGAGCAATTGCGAGCGCTGGGCGTCAAGAACAGGATCGGGTTCTTTTTGCATATCCCGTTTCCTTCTGCTCAGGATATCAGCGCGTTACCGCAAGCGGACAAAATGGTGTCCTGGCTATCTGCCTTTGACATCGTCGGGCTGCAAACCCGTGCGGATGTATCGAACTGTCTGGATTTCCTGCGGCGCAGCGGTGAGGTGGAATTGCTGACGCAAGGGGGGCGCCTATCGCACAACGGCAAACACTTTGCGTTGGCCAGCTTTCCCATCGGCGTCGATGCGGAGGCGCTGCAACAAGCTGCCGAAACTGCGGCGCAGGAAGCGACAGACCGGCTTGGTTCCCACAATCAACTGGTGCTTGGGGTGGACAGGTTGGATTACTCCAAAGGGCTGGTGCAACGTGTCGCGGGGTTTGGTCAGTTTCTGAATGAGCAGGATACATCCGTTTGCCGGCCGACCTATCTGCAAATCGCACCCGTCAGCCGGGAAGATGTGCCAGCCTATGGCGCACTACGCGAAGAACTTGACCGTATCGCGGGGTCCGTCAACGGGACCCATGCAGACCTTGACTGGACGCCGATCCGCTATGTGCGCCGCAATATGTCGCGTGAGCTGATCGCCGGGCTTTATCGGCGTGCCGACGTCTGTCTGGTGACACCGCTTGCGGATGGCATGAACCTGGTGTGCAAGGAATTCGTCGCGGCCCAAGATCCCGCCGATCCGGGCGCGTTGGTGTTGTCACAATTCGCAGGCGCGGTGGAGCAGTTGACTGGCGCTATTCTGGTTAACCCACACGATACAGACGACGTGGCCAAAGCGATTGGCCAAGCGATCACCATGCCGCTGGACGAACGGATCGAACGCTATAACGCAATGGCGCCAAGCGTTTTTGACGAAGATATCACGTGGTGGGGGCGGACTTTCCTTGAGCGGTTGAAAACACCGACACACACTGACAGCGATCCTGCCCTTGATGCGCTGAATCCAGCCTCAGCTGCCTAAGTTTTGGCCTGCGACCCTGTGGCATCTTGTCATCCCTGAAAAATCCATTGTATTTTACAATCTTGTGTTTTGAAGGGGCTGCGCAAACGAAGCACAGCCCTTTTCCATTGTGGTTTTGTATTGACACGTCAACCTTGAGTTGCTGGAATCATAAGTAGGGGGACGGGAAAGATGGCCAAAGCGACCATTCCGATCGTGGCCATTGGCGCGTCAGCAGGTGGTTTGGAAGCCTTGCAGAAGTTGGTGCAAGCCATCCCTGCGGGAAGCGGGCTTTGCTATGTGATCGTGCAGCACCTGTCTGCCGATCATCCTTCGATCATGGATCAATTGCTGGGCGCACACAGTGCCATCGACGTCAAGAAGATCAAGGATGGGGCAAAGGCCGAAGCTGACTGTGTCTATGTCATTCCCGCCGGGCCCAGCCTGACCTTGGTTGATGGTCATTTCCGTCTGCACGACGACCGGCATGAACCCGGTCTGAGAACGCCCATTGACCGTTTCTTTATTTCGGTGGCCGAGGAAGCGGGACGGGATGCATTTTGCGTCGTACTATCGGGAACTGGCAGCGACGGGACAGTCGGGCTGAAAGCGATCAAGGCCGCGGGTGGTATTGCAATCGTCCAGGAAAGCGAAAGCGCGCGTTTCCCCGGTATGCCCGACAGTGCCGCGGCCACAGGTCTGGTCGATTTCACGATGAAGCCGGAAAATATTCCCGCACGGTTGATTGATATCGTCGAACATCGGGGCAGGCTGCGCAACGAAGGGCAGGTTGAACAGCTTGCCGATGACATTGCGGAAAAACTGCCCGAGATCAGCGCCATTCTGAACGATTCAGAGGGCCATGATTTTTCCAATTATAAAGAAGGCACGCTGATCCGCCGGATCGAACGCCGCATGACATTGCTGCGTCAGCGGACCATCGAAGGTTTCATGGAGTTGCTCAAGCAAGACCCGCAAGAGCGTGAAAGGCTCTTGCAGGATTTCCTGATCGGCGTCACCCATTTCTTCCGCGACCCCGACGCATTTGCAGAACTGCGCGAACAGGTGCTTGACAGACTGGCGGCCGAAAATCTTGATAAATTGCGGATATGGGTGCCCGGCTGTTCCACCGGTGAAGAGGCCTATTCCATCGCTATTTCCATGATGGATGCGCTTGAGACGGCAGGGTCACGTGCTTCGTTGCAGGTCTTCGGTACGGACATTGATAGCGCCGCATTGATGCAAGCAAGGCAAGGCTACTTTCCAGAAACATCGTTCGGCACAATGCCCGAAGCCTACGCCAAACGTTATTTCGTGACGGAAGAGGGCGGGCGACGCGCATCGCCGCTGTTGCGCGAGGTTTGCATCTTTGCGCCACATAATCTGTTGCAGGACCCGCCGTTTTCCAAACTGGATCTGATATCGTGCCGCAATTTGTTGATTTATCTGAATGCAGATGCCCAAAAGCAGATCGTGCCGCGTTTTCACTATGCGCTGAAGCCATCGCGCTACATGTTTCTGGGCCCATCGGAAACCCTCGGGACGCAGGACGATCTTTTTCGGGTCATCAGCAAGAAACACAGGCTTTTCAAGCGCAATGACACTGCGGCGCATCGCTACTCCGCGCTGAGTTTTTCGCGTGAACGGCAGCAAAAGCCTGCCCCTGAGCCAAAACGCTCTTTTCCGCAAGTCATGCCTATCCCGCAGGTCGATGCCCCTTCGATCGAGGCCAAAGCAGATGCGCTGTTTCTGCGCACATTTGCGGCCCCTTATGCGGTGGTCAATGCCAGTAACGAAGTGACGTATCTGTCCGAACAAATGGTCCGTTTCGTCAAACCGTCCCGCGGAACGCCCTCGGCGTCCCTTGATACCTTTTTGCTCCGCGATCTGCGCTATCCCGTGCGCGCAGCAATTGCCGAGGTGCGCGAGACCGGCGAGGTTGCTGAAACGCGCAACGTCATCATCGAGGATGGCGATCACCGGCAATTGTTTGACGTGTCTGCCGCCCCGATGGAGGACGAAGGTTCAATCCTTGTGGCATTGCGGTTGGTGCGTCAGCCCGAGCAAAGCGATCTGGCCGCAGCGTCAGAGGGGCAACATTATCCGGGCCGTCAGGCCGTGGAAGATCAGCTTGTTGCCACGCGTCAGCAACTGGAGCTGACGTTACGCGAGCATGAAAACTCAAGCCAGGAATTGCGCAGTACCAACGAAGAACTGCTGTCGATGAACGAAGAATTGCAAAGCGCGAACGAAGAGCTGGAAACTTCGCGCGAAGAATTGCAATCCATCAACGAAGAGCTCGAGACGATGAACTCCGAGCTTAACGAAAACAATGAGCAATTGCGGCGCGCCAACAGCGATATCAAGAACCTGTTTGAAAGCACCGATATCGCGACGTTGTTTCTGGACAGCCAGTTGTGCGTGCGGGGCTTTACGCCGAAAACGTCAGAATTGTTCGGCATCCGCGAGCGTGACACTGGCCGTCCGGTCAGTGAACTGGCACAGCGTTTCGCCTACGATGGTTTGCTGCACGATGTTGAACAGGTCGGCAAATCGCTTGAACCGATCGAACGTGAGGTAACGATCAATGAAACCAATGAAAGTTTCATTCTGCGAATTCGCCCCTATCGCACGGTTGATGACCGGATTGACGGGTTCATCCTGAGCTTCTTTAACGTCACCCAGCTTAAGTTGAACGAGGCCACGCTTGAAAGCAATGCGGAAGAAATGGCGCGGCAGTATGCCGAATTGGAAAGGCTTTACGACACAACACCAGTCGGCCTGAGCTTGCTGGACAGGGACTTGCGATATCTGCGGATCAATAAGGAACTGGCCGCGATCAACGGCTTTGCGCCGGAAGAGCACATTGGCAAGACCCAGGCAGAGCTGATACCTGAAATTGACGCCATGATTGCGGATACGCAACGTAGGGTATTGCAGACGGGCGAACCAGTATTGGGGATCGAAGTGCGCGGTGTGACACCGCGTGATCGCCAAAACCCGCGCGATTGGATCGT
>CBDTVH010000106.1:0-6882 GCA_965363665.1 uncultured Yoonia sp.
TGTCACGGGCGACCCGCTGCCCAAAGTCAGGACGGCGACCCCGAGAAGCGCCGCCAACACCGCCAGAACAAGAAAAATGGACAGTTTTCGTGACATGACCGGGAAACTCCTTTTGCCGCTTTATTCGCCCTTCTGCGCGCGTGCGATGCCACGCCGGTAAATTGCAAAGACGCGCGGCGCTTCGCCGCGCATCCACGCCATGTCGCCCGAGATCAGAGACTGCATCACAAGCCCCTGGATCGTGCCGATGAACAACGTCGCTGCGGCGTCGGTGTCCAGTTCGGGATGCAGCTCGCCGCGCGCCTTTCCGGCTTCAATCAGATGGCTTACCCGCGCTGCGTATTGTCGCATCATCTGGCGTGCCAGCCGTTTTGCCGGCGTTGCTTTCGCCCCCTGCAATTCACCGTAGAGCATGCGGGGCGCGCCGGGATGGTCCGCGACAAAGCAGACATGGGCAAGAAACATCGCCTCCAGGGCCTCCAGCGGCGAACCGATCCCTTCAGCCGCCTTTTCGATCCGCGCCATGAGACGTTCGGCGACCCAATTCATCACGGCTTGCCAGATCGCCTCTTTGTTGGGGAAATGGCGAAACAGCGCGCCCTGTGTCAGATTCATGTGCTTTGCAATCGCGGCGGTCGTGATCTCGCTGGGGTTGGTCTGCGCCGCCTGGCAAGGGCGCGCCAAAAGCCGGCTACACGGCCATAACCGACGCACCGGGGACATATGTGCTCCAAACTTAGGGTACGGCCCCTCGCGGGCGCAGTACATCAAAGGAGAAGGCAAATGATAGCCAATAGAAATACCGGTCTTCTGATCGCAGCGTTCGTGGCGTTCGTTTTCGGGGCGCTGACCATCGTTTCGGGCGGCCGCGCCCTGTTCGGTGGTGCCGTGGCCAGTGCGGCAGTGGGCAATGCTGTGCCGTTCGTGCTTTGGTTCAACTTTGTCGCCGGGTTTTTCTACGTCGTGGCTGGCATCGGGCTGTTTTTGCGACACCGTCCGGCGGTCTGGATCTCGATCGCCATTCTGGTCAGCACGACTTTGGTATCACTCGCCCTCGGCATACACGTCCTGCAAGGCGGTGCTTATGAAATGCGCACCGTCGGTGCGATGATCCTGCGAACAGGCGTTTGGGCGGCTATATCCGTCGTGGCGTGGCGACAGATTGGTGGGCACGCAAGGCCTGAAGCGGGCAATCCTTAACCTGTCTGCCAACGGCAAGGCAACTTGCGGATTGATCAATGTCAGAACAGCCTTTTTCCAGTGCAGTAATGAGGGGCTGGCAACGTGCAGATCATGACATCGAACACTTAACAGGAGGCTAGCCAATGAAGGGCTTTGTGAACAACATAGAAAAACTGACCGAGGAAAACGATAACTTCCGCCAAGTTCTCTACACTGGTCAAAACATTCAACTGGTCTTGATGACGATTCAGCCGGGCGATGATATCGGCGAGGAGGTTCACGACGATCGCGATCAGTTTTTTCGTTTTGAACAAGGCAATGGTGAAGTCTGGATTGACGAGGTCGCCAACCAGGTCAAGGCCGACGACGGGGTGATCGTTCCGGCAGGCGCCAAACACAACGTCATCAACACTGGTTCGGAACCTTTGCGGCTCTATACGATCTACGGTCCACCTGAGCATCTTGAAGGCACCATCCACCAAACCAAGGCTGATGCAGGCGCGTCTGACGAACATTTTGACGGGCGGACAACCGAGTAGGCGCTTGATATCGAGCGACCGCAACGTCCCGCACGACGGGTGGTGACGCCCTTGCGGAATCCATGTGCGCAAAACCCCGGCAAATTGCGTTTGGTCTTGGCAGGTTTTTTTCTGAATTTTCAGGAGGCGGCTTGCAACTGTGTTGGCCGGCAAATCTGGATCAATCGAGATGCCGGCATTCAACAAGGCGACAATATGTGGGCCTATCGCATCGCGTAGCTTTGCACGTCAACGCGGATGGTCTGCTGGTGATGACAGTTGGTCAGCGAACGAGTGGTCAAGCCAGGCAACCGCGGCCAGCGTGGACTTTCCCGCTGCCTCATGCCGCCTGCGCCTGCGTTTGTGTCGCCCACAACAGCCCAAACAGCAAAAGGGCCGCTGAAAGGCTGCTGGCGATCGTGCGCACGGTGTTCCAGAAGGTCCAGCGCGGCAGATAGGTGCCGGTCCAGTAGGCCCGTGTCGTGTCCGCAGTCAGGTCCATGCCTGCCAAGGCTTCGTTCATGGGTACATTGAAAAAGACCGTGACGCCGAAGCAGCCGATGAAATAGATCAGGCCTGCGAGCATGATGAGGTTGCCCGGCCCATTGCCGATAAAGATGCCGCCATAGGCCGCGATCAGCAGGGACAAGGGGGCCAGACCGATGAAGAGCGCCATAAAGACCCAGCGAAACACCTCGCGGTTGATGACCTGCATCGCATCGACGCCGCCAGTGCCGCCGGTCT
This sequence comes from uncultured Yoonia sp., assembly GCA_965363665.1. Taxonomy (GTDB): domain Bacteria; phylum Pseudomonadota; class Alphaproteobacteria; order Rhodobacterales; family Rhodobacteraceae; genus Yoonia. The sequence goes on from CBDTVH010000106.1 coordinate 2,445, forward strand.
GGGCCAGCGACCGCATAATGAAATCAGAGAATGCAAGGAAGACGCCGCTGACCAGCGCATAGGCGATAATGGCGAGCTGTAGGAAAGTGAAGATGACAGGGGACATTGAATTTTCTCCCTTGAGAGGCTGAGGCGGTGGGAGGATCAATGCTCCCACCGGGTTTGAGGGTGATCTACGCGCGTTGGGGTGAAGAGCCACCTTGCTTGGCGGCCCAAGTGCGACGACCGAATGCAGCAAGGCAAAGTGCCCCTATCGCGAGTTCAAGCACCAAAGCGCCAATGACGCTGTCAGCGGGGACGCCATCAACAATGACCCCGATAATCCGGCCCGCCGGGAACGCAAAGAACACGGTGAAAGCCGCAACAACTGATGTTTCGCGCCAGGCCTCGCGCCAAATGCCCATCAGCATGACGGCGCCCAGCGTGGCAAGCGCTGCGGCAGGTGCCCGAAGTTCGCTCAGCAAATTGACGTCCGCGCCAAGAGTGATGCCATAGCTGGCATAGAACGTGTGCGGTACGGCAAGGATCGCCAAACCAATCCCGAGTGCGGTTACACCGGCGATGCCGAGCGTTGATTTCTGAAAGATGCTTAGGGTCATGAGAACCTCTTTTTCGTGCAAGGTGATTGAGAGGGGATTAGGCAGCGGTGGACCACTTGCCAGACCATGCAGCGGCTTTGGCATAGTCAGCAAAGTCGCGAGGCGGGCGGCCCAAGGCGCGTTCGACACCATCGCACACAGCCGCATTGCGTCCGTCAAGGGTTTCGCGGGCGATGGCTGTGAAGACGTCGGCGACGAAATCACCACCCGATGCCGCCACATTGGCGTGGAAGTCTTCAAAGCTGATGGGCAGGTGTCTGATAGGGCGGCCAATGGCGTCGGTTAAGGTTTGTGCCATATCCGCAAAGGTCATCAACCGGGGTCCGGTCACTTCATAGAGTTCGCCCTTGTGTCCGTCTTGGGTCAGTGCCGCAACGACGACATCGGCAATATCATCAATATCGATGATCGGTTCCTTGATCATACCGCCGGGCATGGGCAGGACGCCTGCCAAAATCGGATCACGCAGGTAGCCTTCGCTGAAGTTCTGGGCAAACCAGGACGACCGCACCAGGGTGAAGTCGATCCCTGAGTTGCGCACCACCTCTTCGCCAAGACGGGCGTGATGTTCGCCGCGCCCAGAAAGCAGGACGATGTGTTTCAGCCCACCTGCCTTGGCGGCCTTGCAGAAGGCAGCCACTTTTTCCACTGCACCCGGAAATGCAAGATCGGGGAAGTAGGTCACATATGCTTTCTCGACACCCTCAAGCACGGGCGCCCAGGTTTCAGGGGCCTCCCAGTCGAACGGAATGGGTGCGTGCCGGGTACCGTGCCGGACGGGCAGGTTCATGGCTTCAAGGCGGGCCGCGACGCGCGCACCGGTTTTGCCGGTTGCGCCGATGACGAGGATCGGGTTGGGTTGCATTGTTATGCTCCTTGGCTGGGGTTGACAGCCAAGGGGTATGCGATGCGTTGGGTCGCGGTATTGACCCGCTGTGCCACTGTTTTGACCGTCGCCGCCAAGAGGGCAATCAGTTGGTCAAATGCGCCTTGCGGTAGCTCGCAGGGGTGCGCCCAACCCAACGTTTGAAAGCGCGGGTAAAGGCACTTTGCTCGGAAAACCCCGTCAGAAACGCGATCTCTGCAAGCGAATGTTGTTCGTCGCGCAACAGTCCTTCAGCAAGGTCGCGGCGTGTCTGTTCGGTCAGCGCTTTAAAGCTCATCCCATGTTCAGAAAGACGCCTGTGAAAAGACCGGGCGCTAAGGCCAAGGCCGCTGGCGATATGCGCCATCTTCGGCGACCCCTCGCTGAGTGCCTGCGCTATGGCGTCTTTGGCTTGATCCACAAGTGTAACGTCATCCCTGACCTGAGACAGTTCTGCATCAAGATGAGAGGTCAGGTAGCGAGAGATGCCCTCATCGCCAAGAAGGTTCGGCTGCGCCATCGATTCAGCCGAGAATAGGATCGCGTCGAGATTGGCGTCAAACCGAACGGGGCAACCGAACCAATCCTCGAAGGCAGCAACCGATTTAGGCGCTGCATGCTGGACCAGGACTTCCAACGGTTTTACAGGCGTGGGGCTCACTTGTCGCGCGATCGAAACAGCGCTTGCCAAGGTCGCTTCGTTTGATAGCCGCAAACCCAAACGCCGTTCGCCCGCCCTGTGCAGGATAAACAGCGTACCCAACGGATGTGGCTGCAACTCATATTCCACGACGCTGGTCCATAGCCGGGCATAGCGTTCTATGCGTGCATAAGACGCGCCCAATGTCGTTGCCGCCTTAAAGGCCAAACCTAACGCGCCATATTCATCCAGTCGCATGGAGGCGCCTGCGCGCAGTGGTAATTCGGTGACTTCTGTCTGCTCAGCGATACGTTCCAGCATGTCATAATAGTCGGCCGCCGGAACCATTTCCTTGGGATCCCACGGACCGACCGGATCAACCCCGACACTCTTCAACAGCAGCGATCCATCAATGTTATCGCCCGCTGCAGCAACCATTTTTCGCGCAAAAAGTGACGTGACATACCCCATGGATAAAATCATACACGCGACGCATGGGCTGCCAAGTCCGAAGAGTTTTGGTCCGACGGGCCCGGTCAGGGTGCTTGAGTTGCGCCACGCCGCCCGGCAACGGAAACCACAACGTTTCCGCGCGTATGCTTGTGTCTGTGGTGCGCTGTTTTGGAAACGGTATGCCCAACCATCGGCGCGCGTATTGAGCGTTGCTACACAATACGGATGGGGCGGACACCATCAGCAAAAGGCACAGCGCGTCGGCGAAATGATGACCCGTCAAGGTAGTTGGGCGCCCGGATCCGGTCCATTCGGAAGTGACGAAAATCCTCGCGAGAGGGGTCCCAAGCGACCAGATACCAAAGGGGCGGCAATATCAGCATCGCTTGCGGTTCAACGTGCCTTTTGGTCTGGGCCCCTTTTGCGTCGCAATAGTGGAACTGCAAAAAGAACCTGTTGAAGAAAGGGGTCTCAAATGCGGGTAACAATGCAGCGTCCATCTGTTCGAGATTGGAGAGGTCAACTTGCGGCGCGAGGGGGCCGACATACAGGCAATCCAGAAAGCGGCGCAGATCACGGACCTTGTCGCGGCAAGCTACTACGTCATCGTTCCAAACCAGCGAGGCTACGGTCGATCATCGCGTCCCAACCAGGTCCCAGACTATGATATCTCTCGGCTGACCGGCGACCTTGCGGCGCTTCTTGATCACTTCGGGTATGGCGACGCCGTCTTTGTTGGCCACGATTGGGGCGCGAATGTCGTGTGGAGCATGGCGCAGTTGCATCCGGATCGCGTGTCCAAGGTCATCAATTTGGCATTACCCTATCAGCCGCGCACGCCAAAGCCGTGGATCGCGTTCATGGAAGAAGTCTTCGGAGCCGACACCTACTTCGTTCACTTCAATCGGCAGCCGGGTGTTGTTGATGCCGTGCTCGACCAGAACACCTTTCAATTTCTGCGCAATTTGTATCGCAAGAACGTACCGTCTATGCCGCCCGAACCTGGCATGATAATGATCAATCTTGCGCACGCCAAAGCCCCCTTGGGCGAGCCTATCTTCAGCGAAAGAGAGTTCGCCGTCTGTGTCGCCGCTTTTGAGGCAACCGGTTTTACCGGAAGCATCAACTGGTACCGGAATATGGATCGCAATCGGCGGATCCTGGCGGATGTAGCCCCGATCATCCACAAGCCAGCACTCATGATCTATGGCGAAAGAGACATGATCCCAAAATCTGAAAACCTGGCGGAGTTTGTGCCGAATGTGGACGTTGTCAGCCTCGATTGCGGGCATTGGATACAGCAAGAAATGCCCGGGGAAACGACGCATACAATCTTGGATTGGTTACAGTGTCAAAGATATGATTAAGCGCTTTAAGGGACGAACTGTCTGACGCATCGCTAAGCGCCGAAAACCGGCGCCGACTTCGTTCGATCCTATGCGACCGGGGCAAGTTTGACCGGCCCAAAGCCGTTGAGGCGGTGGCCATGCCGACAAAAGCCAGTCGCGTTATAATCTACAATGACCTCAAACAGACCGAACAACCAAAGGACCGAACCGTGGCAAGCGGGGGATTAGCCCCGATTGATAACGATCAATCGGATGAATTTTGTGGCCGTGTCATTACATTTCCGACAGGCTTACGCGGTGTGGCGCCTCAGATAGTCGGCCAGATCGTCAAAACTGCGCATATGATCGTAGTCTGCCTCTGGCATCGGCAACGACAGCTCTTTGCCCAAGGCGGTGATCAGCGTCATGAAATCCATGGAATCAATGTCGAATTCGTCGCGCAGGTCGGCGCTGCGGTCGATCTCGTCGAGGGGGATGTCCGGGGCGATGCGCCCCAGATGTTTTTCCAGAAGGGCATGGATGGGATCGTCTG
>CBDTVH010000107.1:0-6871 GCA_965363665.1 uncultured Yoonia sp.
GCGCGTTCGTGCCGCGCGCGTCGGACTGGCTGCTGCTGTCGGCCGACTACTCGCAGATCGAGCTGCGGCTGCTGGCGCACCTCTCCGGCGACAAGGCCCTCGTCGAGGCATTCCATTCGGGCGAGGACATCCATGCGCGCACCGCGACATATCCTGCAAACAAAGTGATCAACATGAAGGCTGGCAGGATGCCCGCGATAAAGAGGCGTGCAATAGATTGCTCGGTCGCGACGCCATAGACAATCAGGATGATGGATGGCGGGATCAGCAAACCCAGGGTCGCAGACCCTGCCAGTGTGCCCAAGACCAGGCTTTCGGGATAGCCGCGTTTGGTCAACTCAGGGATGGACATCCGTCCGATCGTCGCCGCCGTGGCCGCCGATGAGCCTGAGACGGCAGCGAAGATGGAACACCCGAACACATTGACATGCAGCAACCGCCCCGGTGCGCGCGACAGCCACGGGGCAAGGCCTGTAAACATATCGTCGCTCATACGCGATCGCAGCAGGATTTCTCCCATCAGGATAAACAGTGGCAGCGCTGTCAGCGGCCAACTGTGCGAATGACCCCAAAACGTCGAGGCAAGCACAAGACCAGCGGGTGCATTGGAAAAGAACACCAGCCCCGCCAATCCCACGAGTGTCAACGAAACCGCCACCCAGACGCCTGCGGCCAGAAGACCAATCAAAAGGCCAAGAAGAATGAGCGCGATCATGGGATCCGTCATGACTACACCTCGTCCGGCGAAGACAGAATAGGTGTACCCGCTCTTATCAAATCAACAAAAGTGTGCAGTACCGCAATCAGCAAAAGCCCCAGTCCGAAGGCGGCAGCGCTTTGCGGGATCCACAGGGCGACGGGGATAATGCCATTGGACACATCGCCGTAATGCAGACTTTCAAGGACAAGACCACCGACAAACCACGTGGCGAACCCGATCAACACGGACGCTGCGATCAACACAAAGCCTTCCATCACGACCTGGGCGCGCAGCGGCAATCGCCCGGTCACCAGATTGACGCGAATGTGCCCACCGGCGCGCAAGGTATGTGCAAGCGCAAGGAACGTGGCCCCCGCCAGCATGAAACCGGAAAAATCCGCATAAGACGGAATCGTTGATGGCAGCGTTCCGGGGCTTAGCCGCCCAAACGCGTTCAACAGGATCTGCGCACTGATCAGCAGGCAGATGCACAGGATCAAACCGCCCGCGATCCAGCCACAGATATCGTAAATTCTTTGAAGTACCCGACCCATTTTCGCCACCGTTCCTTTAAAATCGAATGTGGCCGACACCATTGCTGATGTCGGCCATTTCAAAACAGTCGCTTAATTATTGTAGGTTTCCAGGATCGCAAGCGCGCTGTCGGATGCGGCGGCTTTCCAGTTATCAAGCATCGTGGCACCGATGGCTTGCAGACCCTCGACCAGTTCCGCGCTTGGTTCGTAGACAGTGATGCCGTTTTCAGCCAGCGCGGCTGTCATGCTCTCGGCCTCGGCGGCGGACATCTCCCAACCGCGGGCTTCGGCAGCTTCGGCCGCGGCAAGGACTGCGGATTGGGTATCGGCATCAAGACCGTCAAACATCCGCTGGTTCACAACGACGATATTTTTGGGCACCCATGCGTTGATCGGGGTGTAGTGGGTGACGAAATCCCATGCGGTTGAGTTCACGCCCGTCGATGGTGATGTGATCATCGCCGCAACTTGACCTGTCGAAAACGCCTGAGGGATATCAGAGGCTTCGATCTGCACAGGGGCCGCGCCGGCCAGCGTTGCAAATTCTTCAAGCGCTGCATTGTAGGCGCGGAAGCGAAGCCCGTTCAGGTCTTGGACAGTTGCCACTTCACCGTTCGTATACAGACCTTGCGCAGGCCATGGCACGGAAAACAGCGGCATCAGACCCTGTTCCGCCAGCAATTCGGTGATCACTGGTTCTTGCGCCGCCCAAAGCTTGGCAGCGTCTTCATAGCTGGTGGCGACGAACGGTTGGCTGTCGATCCCGAACGCGAGGTCTTCGTTGGAAAGACGCGACAGGAAGAATTCACCAATCGGCACAGAGCGGTTGCGGATCGCGCCCTTGATTTCTGAATGTGGAAACACCGCCCCCGCCGAATGAATGGTGATATCCAGTTCACCGCCCGTGGCGTCCCGCAATTCATCAGCAAACTGAATGATGTTTTGCGTGTGAAACGTTGAATCGCCGTAGGGTGTTGGCATGTCCCAGCTTTGCGCGGTTGCAGTTGTTGCGAATGCCATAGCCGCCGCGCAGATTATCGTATGTTTCATTATCGTTCTCCCGTGTTGGTTCGAATTTGTCCGAATCCTTTTGCTTTCATAACGTTGACAATTTGTCAGCGTTATATTCACAAAGCAACAATAAATTGATTTGTGCAAAACCTGTTGGGGATCAAGAGGCAAACCAAATAGCGGTTCGGGCGGCCAATTGCCTTCGTCATAAATGGAGCCAGCTTCAGCGAATGCGAACTGCGATCCAACGCGACCGAATGTGTCGGTGGTCTCGTTGGTCTCGCAGTTCGCACTATAAATACCGTCAATCAAGAACACTGCATATGACGCTATGCAAAGATGAACTCGTCCTCCACCAAACGCTCAAAGCCGAAACCATCCAGTGAAAACGCGGTGTCGCCCACGGCGCGGATCTGCACGGCATCAAAGCTTTCGCCATTGTGGTCCACGTTGATAGCACCCCCGCTTGCACTAACCACCTGCGATCCGATCAACATGCCATCATCAAGGAAGATCACCTCAACATCGCCATTGCCGCGCAGATCGGCAAAGTCAAAGAACGCTTCCGTCGCATCACCGAATTCGCCATCCTGTAACTTGAACGCGAGCGTCTCATCATTGTTCACAAGGCCGATTTCATCCGAGAAAAAGGCGTCGCTCCGCGACCAGATACCCACCTCGCCATCAATCAAGGTCAGTTTCTCCCAGCCTGTCGCTTCGGCTTTGAGCCGGACATCGACATCGCGGAATGACACTGCATTTTTCAATGGCGGCAGGTTATCGGTATCAACAATTGCCCCGTCAATTATTTCAGAGGCTTTGGTGCCAAAGAACCCTCTGCTATCGAACGCGACCGCCACATTGATCGTATCCGGGGCAACATCGCCAATGGTCAGTTGCGCCAGAATGGGATCATGATCGCTGGCGCGATCGTCTGTGTCCGCGAACTCGGAATTCACATGCACGATGTCAAATTGGGCACCGTCCGCCAACGCATCCGACACCAGAATATGGTCGAGGCTTTGGCTGTTGCCCTGGAAGTTGAAGGTGTAGCGCTCATCCTCGGGCAAGGTATTGGTCAGATTGGTCAGCCCGGCATCTTCCAGGCCTGTGACGGGGGACACGAACTCAAACTCATTGAAGTCACCCACGACGACGACATTCGCATCGGCATCAGCCGCGATCGCATCAGCGACGAAAGCCGCAACAGCCTCTGACTGCGCCCGCCGTTCATCAAGCGAGCCGTTGACGGTCACGTCTTCCTGACGGTCAGTAAAGTCCTGCTCGACCCCCAAAATCGGGGCACTTCCCCCTTTGGATGAGAAGTGGTTGTTAACCACTGTCACCTCTTCACCGTTGAATGCGAAGGTCGCGACCAGCGGCAAACGTGCCCCTTCAAAGGCACCGCCGGGGTCTTGCGACCCGATGGTTTGAACAGAGCCTTCCACAAGGCTGACTCGATCTTCCTTGTAAAGGAACCCGGTGCGGATGTTCCCGCCCGGCTGACCGCCACTGGCCAAATCGGTGATAAACGTGTTGTCGATATAGGCGTAACCCGAACTGTCGTTCATGATACCGTCGTCGGCCATATCAATGGCATCAATCAGGGTTTCAAACGTCAGCGCAGCCGAGACGACGCCGTCTCCCGTTTCGCCACCGGTGCTATCCTGAATTTCCTGCAACCCAATAATGTCGGGGCTGCCAAGGTTATTCACGATCTGTACGGCAATTGCATCGAAACGGCCGTCGCCCACGTCATCATCCACATTGCGCGCCTCACCATTGTTGGTCAGCGCCTGATCTTCGACAATCGGATCAAGGTTCAGCACGTTGTAACTGGCAATCGTCAACTGGTTCTCGGACGCGGCCAACGATGTGCTTTCAGGCTCCAGCAACGACGGCGCGATCACGACAATCTGTTCGGTCGGGTTGATCTGGAAGTTGCCAAAGTCATAAGACACGACGCCGGTGACATCATCCAATGTGGCGCCGGTGTTGACGTCGACGGCATCAAGGCCAAAGTCCCAGTCGATCTGCACTTTCTCCGGGTTGAAATCATTGGGCGAGATATTCAGCGTGCCGCGCTCTGACAGACCGGTGGCCCCTGCACCGCCATCCACAACGACAAAAAGTTCGCCAAAACCGCTGGTCCCGGAAACAGCCACAGGCTGCGGTGCCGTGACCAGCATCCCTTCCAGGCTTTCCCAGAAATCAATGCCATCGGTTTCAGGATCGAATGAGGTAAAGTTGTCATCCTCGATATTCTCGGACGGCAAGGGCCGCCCGTCCGCGCCCAGAATGACGGATGCAGGCAAGGCGTTGCCGCTGGACAGAACGGTGACCACAGGATTGCCACCAATCTGCGTCGTGCTCAGATTGCCGGTGCCTTGCCCGCCGGGGTAAAATTCGCTGACGGTGCCGCTGACATCCAGCGCATCACCAATTGCGACACCCGGCACACTGCCCGTGAAGACAAAGATCGCGTCAGAGGTGGCAATATCACCGTCCCCGTCAGGGTCCTGCATATAAAAGCCGTTGGAATCCACCGCTGTGACGATACCGCTGGTCGTCACCTGCGCGCTGCCTGTGCCTGTTGTGGGATCAAGCGGCGTTGCGCTGACAAGGCCGGACACATGCCCAGCCCCTTGGATCTCCATAATCGTCAGCCGCGGACCACCGGTATCCGTGACATTTGTCGATCCTGGGGTATCGCCGGCTTGGTCACCAAACGGCAGCGCCACAAAATCACCCGTGCCGTCAACATCGCGGGCAGCCCCGGCGGTAGTGAAGGATCCGTCTGATGGAACAACCGTGTCTGAATAATTCACATCGGGGGTTGCATCCCCATCAACGGCCGAAACGCTATCAAGGATCGCATCCCATGGCGGTGCATCAAAGATGCCATCATTATCGACGTCCAGATCATCACCAGCAGCACCGGTAAACCCTTCCACGACGACGAAACTTTGTGGTGAGCCAAAAAAATCCAGACCGGCGACGCCAACATCGCCAGCGCCAAGGTTGGGGTTCTGGTCATTTGCTATCAGGACAAACCCGTTGTCATCAGCAACCGCGCCGGACAAATCAATGGCAAAGTCGATGCTGCCGGGTTCAAACTCGCCCGAGATCACAAGCAGGGTCTTGCCGCTCAGCGATGCACCGGGTTCCGTGAACAGCTCTACGAAATTCGAGGTGTCATCGGTATCACCCGGCGAGGAAATTCGATATTCGTTGATCGCGACCGTGACCTGTGGAGGCGGCGCGCCCGGTACGGGAAAGGGATTTGGCGCACTTGCATTTGTGGTAACACCGTCCAGTGCATTGGGCCCACTGAACGTCCATGCCGCTGGATCAAAGATCGGGTTCACGCCAGCCTCGACAGGGCGCGACGCCCAGCCGTCCGTGTATTCCCAAACCTGTCCGCTGCCGTCGGTGTTCACGTCACCAAAGACGTCAACGACAATGCCATCCTCGAACAGCTCTATCGCATCATCACCGTTGATGCTGGCAGCACTGGATGTGAAATCGGGCGCAAAACCAAAGAATGCGACAAAGCCGTCAGTCTCGCTTGCGACATAGATTGTCGTACCGGCGGCCAATGGAATTGGCGGGAATGTAAATTCAATCACGCCGCCGCCATTGCCGTTATTGGCTGAACCGACCCCGTAAAGTGACAAATCCGCAATGTCGTCCAAAGCGGTAAGTTGAATGGCCTTTGGCAGCCCACCAGTAAGTCCGCCGTCGATAACGCCGGTGATCATCAAATCTGACATGCTATCTATCCCTTGCAAAATAAGGAGAGCGCGCACCCGCCCCCACGGTTGAACAGGTCAAGTCTGCGCCGGGATAGACGCCCATTGCAACGGTAACGTGTCAGCGATGGTCCATTTTCTGCCTAGGGCCTGAAATCCAACAAAAATTCTCTGCGGCCCTGAAGCTTCGCTTTTCGGTGTCCTGATGGAAAGGAGCATGGTGTTTGAGTCAGAGCGCGGGAGCCAGACTGCGCCTCAGCCTGTCTTCCGGCTTTTGATGATGTTCTGCAAACGTTGGGTATCTTCTTCATAACGCACGGCGCGCTCTTCCAGCCTGCGGCGGCCTTCTTCGCCTGATGATTTGTCAGCCATCTGTCGGATCAGCGCCGCACGCCCGCGATGCGCGCGCAGCGCGTTGAACAAGCTTTCGTCAAGGGCGCGATCTTGACTCTCGCTAAGGCTGTCCATCGTGTACGCGTGCCCGGTATGGCAACGAAAACGCGTCATCGGGCCATCGTCAATCTGCCACAATACGCCGTTGCAATGCGGGCAGTTATAGGGCGACAGCTCTCCTAATCTTTTTTCATTGTCCATGGTAGCACCCTCCAGTCCAGCGATTTTCAACTCTATCCCGATGTCCCACGGCACGTCTCTTGGCGCGTGGGCCGGCGTATTGGCAAGTGAGGTTATTTCGGCAGCGAGGTTTTGCAGGGCCACAGATTCTGCTTCGGGAACGGCGGCCAGGGCCGCGTTTGGCATATCAGGAAAATCCGTGCTGTCCGGCGACTGGACAAGGATGTGCCCACCTGTGCGCCGGAGCGCCCGCAGCACCGTCATCCATCAGACCCGAAAGGATCATTCCTATGGCGCGC
>CBDTVH010000108.1:0-6840 GCA_965363665.1 uncultured Yoonia sp.
GCGCGCAATTCATCCTCTATTGGGGCAATATGGGCAGTCAGTGGGGTGTCAATCGTTCGGTTGCACAGATTCATGCGTTGCTGTTTCTGTCCGCCTCTCCAATGCATGCCGAACAGATTTCCGATGAACTTGGGATTGCGCGTTCGAATGTATCCAACTCTCTCAAGGAACTGGTCAGCTGGAAATTGATCATGCGTGTTCCGGTCGCCGGAGATCGCCGCGAACATTTCGTCGCTGAAGCGGATGTGTGGGAAATGGCGATGCGCATCGCTCAGGGACGAAAGGAGCGAGAGATTGATCCCGCACGCGTCGCGATCGCGGATTGCGTCGCGCTGGCCGAGGCAGAAGGAAACACCAGCCCACTTGTTTTAGAACGATTGCAGGCGATGCAAGAGTTTCTGGAGACTGCCGATAAATGGTACACCCAGATGCTGGGCGTACCCAAAAAGCAACTGAACAGGCTGATGAAAATGGGGGACAAGGTGTTCTCATTGCTGCGGCTGACCGGCAAAAAAACCGAATAGGCGCCAAATTTTTTTGATTATGAGTTTCTGTCTATACAGAAATAACTAACCTTACCGAATGAGGTAAAAACTATGGAACATAAATCAATTGCAGCAAGCCACCAAGTTGATGGCAGATTTCAGAAACTTTTGGGCGAAGACGCCTGGATCCGGTTGCCGCCTGCGATCCGTCGCCGGTTCGGCAAACGACTGAACGCAGGCGCAAGTGTCACATATCAAGGACGTGTCATTGCGATGAAGATGAACACTGCCGGCTGGCTGGTCGCACAACTTGCCCGTTTGGTGGGGGCGCCGTTACCTTACGACAGAAAAAGCGAAGGCCAACCGGCGGTCGTGGTCGTGACCGAAGATGCCATGACCGGCGGCCAGTTTTGGATACGCCAGTACGGGCGCGCCCGTGGTTTTCCGCAGCTGGTGCATAGTTCAAAGCGCTTTTGCGGCCCAACCGGCCTTGAGGAATACGTGGGGTATGGCATCGGCATGGCGCTTTGGGTCGAGGCAACCTGTGATGCCCTTTATTTCAAGAGCGCCGGATATTTCCTTCAGCTGAACGGACACAAGCTGCCCTTGGCAAAGTGGATGTCGCCCGGTGATCTTGTCATCGGTCATCACGACCTGGGCAACGGTGACTTTCTTTTCTCTCTCAATCTAAGTCATCCGCGGCTTGGCGCGATGATTTCCCAGGACTGCATCTTTCGCGATGCAAAGGAGTAACTGTCATGAATGATCCAATTCTTTGGTCCCTTATTTCGCTTCAGGTCGCGATGGGCGCGTTCGACACCTTGGTCCACCACGAAGGCACGGAACGCCTGGCGTGGCGTCCATCGCAGCGACGCGAGTTACAATTGCACGGCGTGCGCAATTTCTTTTACATGGTGATCTTTCTCGCATTTGCCTGGCTGGAACCCCACGGGGTCTGGACCATGATCCTGGCTGGCATTCTGATTTTCGAAGTGTTGATCACGCTTTGGGATTTTGTCGAAGAAGACCTGACACGCAAACTGCCCGGCACCGAACGGATCAATCACACGCTGCTGGCGTTGAACTATGGCGCGATCCTTGCGCTCGCGGCCCCAATTCTGTGGGCCTGGGCATTGCTGCCGACCGCACTTTCAGCTGCCAACTACGGTTGGTGGAGCATCTTTGCGACACTGTCCGCCGCGGGTGTGGGCCTGTTCAGCGCCCGCGATTTGCTGGCTGCAAGGCGCAGTGACCGCCTTGACCGTGGTGACCCGGCAAAGCTGGTCCAGGTGCTTTCGCCGCGCCAAAAGGTGTTGGTGACCGGCGGTACAGGCTTTATCGGCGCGCGGCTTGTAAAGGCACTGGTGGCGGCAGGTCACGATGTGACCGTTCTGACCCGCAATCTGCGAAACGCCGACGCAATCGCTCATCCTGTCCGTCTGATCGAGGATCTGTCGGCCATTCATTCCGCTGAATATTTTGACGCAATCGTCAATCTGGCAGGGGACCCCGTTGCAAACAGCATTTGGACCATGCGCAAGCGTGACCGCATCATCAGGTCTCGTGCCGATATGACAGGTGCGTTGGACGCATTGATCGCACGGTTGCAGGTCAAGCCGCGCGTCGTCGTTTCGGGCTCTGCGGTCGGCTACTATGGCCTGCAGGGCGATGATCAGTTGACCGAGGATGCAGCCCCCCGATCGGCGTTCGTCCATGATGTCTGTCGCGCATGGGAAAGCAGCGCGGCCAAGCTTGAACGTCATGGCGTTCGTGTGGTCATCTTGCGCATTGGATTGGTTCTTGGTGTGGATGGCGGGATGCTGGCCCGCCTGCTGACCCCGTTCGAATTTGGTGGTGGTGGCGTCATGGGCAACGGATCGCAATGGATGTCCTGGATCGAGCATGACGACATGATCCGCGTCATCGCATTTGCGATTGCCAATGACGCACTGATCGGGCCGGTGAATGCGACGGCACCCAATCCCGTGCGGAATGCTGAGTTCACCACTTCTCTTGCCAAGGCGCTGCACCGCCCTGCGGTTCTGCGGTTCCCGGCATGGCTGATTGGTCTTTTGGGTGACATGGGGCGCGAAACAATGCTCTCGGGGCAGCGTGTCGTTCCGGCGAAACTGACCGAACATGGGTTCGTGTTCGACCATGAGAAGATATTGCCGATGCTGGCCAAGATCACCGGATCAAGCACTGTCAGCCACAAGTCTGTGGATCAGAAGAAAGAAAAGCAGAGACGCCACGACACCGAAGCAAGCCCGGTTGAGGGTGCGACGGGTGGTTAACGCAAAGGGCCTTGCGGTCTTTCACAGGATTTACTGGGGCAAGTGGCGGACTGGGGAGGATTCGAACCCCCGACCCCTTGATTCGTAGTCAAGTACTCTATCCAACTGAGCTACCAATCCGCGTACCGGGGGATTTAGACCCGGATCATCGGTGATGCAAGGCCCAATCGGGATTCTTTCTACTCTGCTGCCGGGGCCAGTGCCAGATCCTCTTTTGGCAGTTGGATCACGAAAGTCGTGCCGTGCTCATCCGTTCTTTGCAACTCAAGCCGCCCGCCATGCCCGCGGATCAGGTCAGCGGCGATCACGAGCCCCAGACCAGTGCCGCCCTTGCGCACCCCGCCTTGAAAGGGCTGGAACAGGTGCTCTTGCGCCTTTTTCGGCAGGCCGGGCCCGGTGGCGGGGATCTTGAGTTGCCAGGTCTGGTCGTCCTCGGTTGCCTGCAGGCCGATCTCACCGGGTTCGCCCGTGGCCATGATCGCTTGCCGCGCGTTGCGCACCAGGTTGAAGATCACGCGGAACAATTGTTCCCCATCGGCGCGCAGGGTCATGGAGGCGGGAATGTCTTCGGAAAATGACAGCGGATAATCGGCGGCGGCAAGCCGTTCGCTGTCAATCACGTCGCCCACGATCTGGGCAAGGTTGACGCGTGTCAGCGCGGGCGCTGGTTCCTCGACGCGGCCAAAGGCCAGTGTGGTCTCACAAAGGTTGACCGCGCGGCTGATCGAGTTGACCAGTTTCGGGGCCATGCGTTTGACCAGCGGGTCGTCCGAGGATTCAATCCTGTCGGTGAAAAGCTGTGCAGAGGTCAGGATATTGCGCAAATCATGGCTGACCTTCGCAACCGCCCCGCCCAATTGTGCCAGACGTTCCTTTTGCTTCAGCGCGCCGGTCAGTTGCGTTTGCATCATCTTGAGCGCCTCTTCGGCGTCCCGCAGTTCTTTCACCCCTGCGCTGGGCGTAATGATCTGGCGCGCATCTTCGGGTGCTTTGGCATAGGACTGCATATGGTCAACCACGCCCTTGATCGGGCGCACCAGCAGGATTTGCACTGACAGGAACAGCAGGCTTGCCGTGATGATCGAGATGAACGCCGACAGGAAAAGGATGTTGCGCCCATAGGCCAGCAGCGCGTTGCGCAGTGGCATTTCATCCATGGTGACTTCGATCAGCAGGCCGCCGTCACGGACCGGGTTTCCGATGACACGGATGATCCGGTCTTCGGTATCCACCAGCGTGCGCAACGCATCCGCGATCAGGGTCATGCTGCTGGGGTCGCGCATGTCATAGGTGGCCGTGATGGGTGACGGGATCGGTGATGACAGCGCCAACTGGCGAATTTGATCGCGGCGCAGCACGACGTTGTACACTTCGGCATTGCGCAGCAATTCAGCCTCAAGTGCGGGGCTGATCATATCGTCCGCCTCAAGCGCCAGTGACGCGATCTGGGCCCGTTCCAACCGGGCCAGCAGATAATCCTCGCGGAACCGCGCGACCGACGGCACGAAGATGAACACTTCGGCCAGCATCACGAAGATCACCGTGAGGATCAGAAATCGACCTGATAGTGAGTTGGTCATGTTCCCTCGCTTGAAGGGCCTATGGCAGCCACCGCTGCACGAAGCCCACGACACGCTTTACCGTTGGGTTTTCAAAGAGTCTCGGACTAAAATAAGCGCCCGCGGCCCGTTTGTTAACCTCGCTGACGGTCGGATAGGGCAGAACGGTGTTCGCAATGGCCGACATCTTCATCTTGTTGGCGATGGCCATGGCCCACATGCCGATCAATTCGCCCGCCATATGGCCCGCGATGGACGCGCCCACTGGTTTGCCCTTGACGACCATGACCTTGATCAGCCCCTTGGTTTTCCGTTCGGCAATCAGGCGGTCGTTGTGGTGAAATTCAAAGCGGACAACTTCAAGTGCTGCCCCGTGTTTCTTTTTCGCCTGCGCTTCGGTCAGGCCAACCTGCGCCAGTTCCGGTTCCGTGTAGGTCGCCCAAGGAATATGGTCCGTGCGTTGCTTGGAGGGCAGACCGAACAGCATCGACCGGATCAAGACACCAGCGTGATAGCCCGCCACATGGGTAAACTGCATGCCCCCGGCCACATCGCCTGCGGCATAGACCTTTTTGTTGCTGACAGACCGCAGATCGGCACCGACCTTCAGCCCGGATTTATCGTATGCAATACCACCTGCGTCCAGATCCAGCGTATCGGTGTTCACTTTGCGCCCGACCGCTACCAGCAGATGTGAGCCCGTGAAATCGCCTTTCGGCGTATGCACGGTGATCGCACCGTCTTTGCCGCTTATCTTTTCGGCCTGCGCCTCTTCAACGATGTTGATGCCTTCGTTCTTGAGGTTCTCAAGAACGATTGCGGCTGTTTCGGGATCATCCTTGCCAAAGGCTTTCGCGCCTTCGATCACGGTCACGTCTGATCCCAGTCGCCGGTGCGCCTGCGCCATTTCCATGCCGATAGGACCGCCGCCAATAATAATCAGGTGCTTGGGCTTTTCGCGCAGATCGAAGATGTTTTCGTTGGTGTAGTAGGTGACATCCTTGATGCCGGTGATGGGCGGTACCAATGGACCGGACCCTGTGGCGACCACGAAACGGCGCGCTTCGATGATGGTGTCGCCGGCCTGCACCTCGGTCTTCGAGATGAATTTGCCGAACTCTTGTATGACATTCACGCCCAGCCCTTCGAAGCGTTCGACACTGTCGACGGGGGCGATGGTGGCGATCACGTCGTGCACATGGTCCTTGGCGGCACTGAAATCGACCTTGGGCTCAACCTCGGCCACACCGTATTTCGCGCCATGCGACATGGCATGCGCCTGTTTGGCCGACGCGATCAGCGCCTTGGAGGGCACACAGCCATAGTTCAGGCAGTCGCCGCCCATCTTGTGGCCCTCTAGCAGGACCACCTTGGCGCCCATCTGAACGGCACCGGCTGCGATGGACAACCCGCCAGAGCCTGCGCCGATGATGCAAATATCTGTCTTGATCCGGTTCATGATTTAGAGGCCTTTCTTGCCGCGAATGGCGTTGATGGCAATGGGAAGGGCGGCAAGAACACACAGGCCGATGATAGGCAGGATGATCTGCGGCTCAAAGATGATGCCAAGGTTGGGGGTTTCGCCGCGGGCGAACACCTCGCCCAGGCCTGCGCCGACAGAGGTGTAGACGACTGCGCCCGGGATGATGCCGATGAAGGTCGAGATCACAAACCGGTAAAGCGGGACGTTCAGGAAGGACGGGATCAGGTTGGCCAGAAAGAAAGGCACCGCAGGAACAAGACGGATCAGGAACAGCATCGACCACTGGTTCTGGTTGATGCCGTCCTTGATTTTCTTGACGGTCCCTTCAGAGCCTTCCAGCTTTTTGCCAAGGCTTTCGCCGAAACCCCAGCGGGCGGCAAGAAAGATTGCCGTGGCCCCGATTGTCGCACCGGTGATGTTGAACAAAGCGCCGGGAAAGGTTGCAAACAGGAAACCGCCGGTCAAAGTCGCGATTGTTGCGCCGGGCAGGGAGAAGGCGACGATGACGACATAGGCCAGGATGAACACGAGCACCGTCAGAAAATAGTTGTTGTCGCGAAATGCGATGAGTGTCTCGCGATTTTCGGCCAGTGCCTCGAACGTCAGGTAGTCGCGTAGGAAAAACGCGCCGAGGATGGCGACGATCCCGATGGTGATCAGCGGCAGCTTCTTGAGAAGGGGGTTGGCGGGTGCATCGGTCATATCGGTCATCTCTTTAATCCTGTGGGGCCTGATTGGTTGCATTTTAGATGGACCGATCACCGCGTCTTCGATACCCACATCACGCCCCATTGATGCAAACCGCCCCTGATGTTTCAGTTTTGCGGGGGTCGCCCGTGAAGACTGTAACAATTGACGTGATCGAAATATGGGAATTGTTGCAGTTTCACCCCGGCCAGCGCGTTGACATGCGTAGCTACCCCCTCTAAAGGACGGGTCTGAATTGTAGTTCGGCTTCGAATCCCCGTCGTGGATTTGGCCACAAACCGGAGAGCACGCTATGAAGCGCACGTTCCAAC
>CBDTVH010000109.1:0-6821 GCA_965363665.1 uncultured Yoonia sp.
GTTAGCTTGGCACGCAATCCTTGGCCAGACGAAAGACACGATGCAGCAAACGGCGCTGACATTGGCCATGGAAACCCCCGGTGACTGGTGGGAGGTCGAAGCGCTTTACGACCTGTGTTTTGCACCGGGGCGGTCCGCCTTGTCGTCTTATCGCTTGCGTGAAGGGGTCGATCCCATCGCCCCGCTGTGCCTGACAGCCAGGGATGCTGACGGGGTCTTGGCAGGTGCTGTACGTAATTGGCCAGTCTTGGTCGGGGGCAAAGAAACTGTCTTGCTTGGCCCGATTGCAGTGCACCCCACGCGGCAGGGCGAAGGGGTTGCGGCGCTTTTGATGCAGCGTTGCCTAAGTGATGCGCGCAATCTGGGATGGGCGCGGTTGATGCTCGTCGGCGATGCGCCCTATTATGGTCGCTTCGGGCTGGAACGTTTGCCCGACGTGATCATGCCACCGCCAACGAACCCTGATCGTGTCTTGGGGATCGCCTTGTCTGATGGGGCTTGGGAGGGCGTCAGCGGGCCAGTGACGTCCGTGCACAATTGAAATCAGCGCCAGCCATACCCATTTCCAATAGCATGGATGACCAGACCACCATGAAAGAGATCAATCCGGCTGATCCGCCACTGCCTTTGTCCGACGCGGCAAAGCAAGAGATAGCAGCACTGGCGACCCGCCAGCGCAGGGCTAATGGCGTGCTGATGACGGCAATAAACTTTGTCGGTGGTCAAGTTGAAGACGGGCTCAAGCTGTTGCCCGCGCAGGTTCGTGGGCAGGTTGACGATCTGGCCCGGGCGGCGTTGCGTCAAAGTTTTGATGTTGCCAGCAAATCGCGCACCGGGCGTGGCCAGTCCATCGGTTCGGACCGGGTGCACAAGATATTGGGAACACTCTCTGGTGCATTGGGCGGACTTGGCGGTCTGCCCACTGCGTTGGCTGAACTGCCGGTCGCGACGACGGTTATTTTCCGTGCGGTGCACCATGTGGCGGTCGAATACGGCGAAAGCCCGGATGCGGAAGAAACCAAGATGGAATGTCTTGCCGTGTTTGGCGCCGGTGGGCCGGGAACCGGTGATGATGGCGTTGATACTGCATTTATCGGGGCGCGGTTAAGCATTTCTGGCGCGGCCGTGAACGGCCTGATCAGCAGGGTTGCCCCAAGGTTTGCTGCCGTGCTTTCGCAAAAGCTTGCCTCGCAGGCGGTACCGATATTGGGGGCCGCCGCCGGGGCAGGGACAAATTACGCCTTCGTCGATTATTACGTCTCAATGGCCCATGTGCATTTTGGACTGCGCCGCCTTGCGCGGGTTTATGGTGATCAGGCAGTTACTGAATATTTCCATGCGGTTCTGGCATCGGGCAAATTGCCTCAGACCTGATAAACCAGCCAATCGGCCACGGCACGGCGCACGGATTGATCGCCGTTGGCAATGGCCTTTTCCATGACGTCGCGTACCTCGGTAAGGTCAATACGCCGCAACAGGTGTTTGACTGGCCCGACCGAGGCGGGGCGCATCGACAGCGACCGCAGCCCCAATGCCGCAAAACACAGTGCCTCGACCGGACGGCCGGCATCTTCGCCGCAAAAGGATAGCGGGGTACCAGTTGCTTCACAGCGTCTGATGACGTGGCTCAGGAAGGACAGAAAACTGCAATCCAGCGTGTCATAGCGTTTGCGCACCCGTTCATTTTCGCGGTCCGCGGCAAAGAAAAACTGCTTGAGGTCGTTGCCGCCGATCGAGATGAAATCAACCTCTTCAAAGAACGCATCCGGCGCATAGGCAAGCGATGGGGTTTCCAGCATTGCCCCCACTTCAAGCTTTTCAGGCAGAGCATGTCCCAGTTTGGTTTCGCGGGCGATGGCCTTGTCCATCTCGGCACGGGCCAGGCGGAATTCGCTGATTTGGGTGACAAACGGAAACATCACGGCCAAAGGGCGCCCGTTGGCCGCGCGCAAAAGCGCTTGCAACTGCATCCGCAGAACACCGGGTTTATCCAGGCCGACCCGGATCGCCCGCCACCCCATCGCAGGGTTTGGTTCGTCGTTAGGCTTCATGTAGGTCAGCACTTTGTCCGACCCGATATCCAGCGTGCGGAACGCAACGCGTTTGCCATTCGCGGCATTCAGAACGCGGGAATACAGCGCCGATAGTTCACCCCGACGCGGCATCTGATTCCGGATCAGGAATTGCAGTTCGGTCCGGAAGAGGCCCACACCCTCTGCGCCCGACCCTTCCAGCGAAGGCAAATCAGCAATAAGCCCGGCATTCATCTGCAACGAAATCGTTGTTCCGCATTTGGTTTGGGCGGGCAGATCACGGATCGACGCATAGCGTTCCTGCGCGCGGGTCTGCATCTCGATTTTATCGCGGAAGGCCGCGTGAACCGTTTCGTCGGGCCGCAGATGCGCGATGCCCTGTTCACCATCGACAAGGATAGGATCGCCATTCAGGGCTTCGCGGGTCACGCCCTTTGCGTTGATGATCAGCGGGATCGCCCAAGCGCGGGCCACGATGGTGGCATGGCTGCCGACCGACCCTTCTTCCAGCACGATGCCTTTGATCTTCTTGCCATATTCCAGCAACTCGCCCGGTCCGATATTGCGCGCAACAAGGATCGGGTTCTCTGGCATATCAGCACGTGCATCGGCCCCCTGACCGGTCAGAATGCGCAGCAGCTTGTTGGATAGATCGTCAAGATCATGCAGGCGTTCGCGCAGGTAGGGATCGGCCGCCTTGGACAACCGCGCGCGGGCCAGCGATTGCTCTTTTTCAACAGCCGCTTCTGCGGACAGGCCGCTGTGCACGTCTTCCTGCATCCGCTTGAGCCAGCTGCTTGAGTTGGCAAACATACGGTATGCCTCCAGCACCTGCTTTTGGTCGCCGTCCACCGAGTTCGCGCCCAGCAGCATATCATCGAC
Source organism: uncultured Yoonia sp. (assembly GCA_965363665.1). Classification (GTDB taxonomy): domain Bacteria; phylum Pseudomonadota; class Alphaproteobacteria; order Rhodobacterales; family Rhodobacteraceae; genus Yoonia. The sequence continues at coordinate 2,916 of CBDTVH010000109.1, forward strand.
ACCGGCGCGCAATTGTTCGATGGCGTCATGCAGGCGCGCGCTTTCGGTTTCAGGATCGTCCGAGATCGGGTTGGTGACCACGACGCGTGGTTCATGCAGATACACCAGACCTTCTGCCGCACCTTCCTGCGCTACAGACCCGCGCAGCATAACAGGTTGTTGGTGACGGGCCGAAAGGGCCGCACCTTCGCCGACAAACGCGCCAAGTTCCGTCATTTCAGCGATGACCATGGCCACGATTTCGAGGGCGTAGACCTCATCAGGCGTGTATTCGCGCGCGGCTTTGGATTGAACGACCAGCACACCCAGCACTTCGCCAAGGCGCTGGATCGGGATACCGCAGAACGAAGAAAAACGTTCCTCGCCCGTTTCCGGCATATAGCGAAACCCTTTCGACGACGGCGCGTCAGCGGTGTTGATCACGGTGCGGCTTTTGGCGGTTCGGCCAACAAGGCCCTCTCCCAGACGCATTCGGGTCTGGTGGACCGCTTCAGCCTGCAAGCCCTTGGTCGCACACAGTTCAAGCGTTTCGGTGTCGCGGAACAGATAGATTGAACACACTTCGGTGCCCATCGAATCAGCGATAAGCTGCACAACCGAATCCAGCCGCGCCTGACCTTCGTTGTCAGCAGCGAGTGCTTCGCGCAGCCGCCCCAGCAGCTTGCGGCTTTCGGATTCTAGCCGATGTGGCATGGATCTCCCGCCCTTGCAGGTGACCGACGTGGCGGATCAGCCTGCTTTTTCCAGTTCAAAGGCATCATGCAGGGCTTGCACGGCAAGTTCCATGTATTTCCGATCAATCAGCACGGAAATTTTAATCTCGGAGGTTGTAATGACCTTAATGTTCACACCTTCTGCGGACAACACCTTGAACATCTTGGCGGCGACACCGGTATGGCTGCGCATCCCGATACCCACAACGCTGACCTTGGCGACACCTTCATCGGCGACCAGATCGTGATAGTTGATCTCACCGCTGTCTTTGGCGGTCTGCATCGCCTTTTCGGCGCGTTTCACCTGATCGACCGGGCAAGAGAACGTCATGTCCGTCCGCCCTTCTTCCGAGATGTTCTGGACGATCATATCGACGTTCACACCGGCGTCAGACAAAGGCCCAAAGATCGCGGCTGCAATGCCGGGGCGGTCGGCGACCGAGATGAGGGTCATTTTCGCTTCGTCGCGGGAATAGGCCACACCGGCCACAACATTGGATTCCATGATATCCTCCTCATCGCAGACCAGCGTTCCGGCGCTGTCAGATGGTTCTTCGAATGATGACAGCACCCGCAGGCGCACTTTATACCGCATGGCCAGTTCGACCGAACGGGTTTGCAGCACTTTGGCGCCCAGCGACGCCAGCTCCAGCATTTCCTCAAACGCGATCCGGTCAAGCTTGCGGGCCTTGTTGGTGATCCGTGGGTCAGTGGTGTAGACGCCGTCGACGTCGGTATAGATGTCACACCGTTCAGCCTCGAATGCGGCGGCGAACGCCACCGCCGTCGTGTCAGACCCGCCACGTCCCAGGGTCGTGATCCGTCCTTCGGGACTGAGACCTTGGAAACCTGCCACTACGGCAACCTTCATGCCTTCACCAAATTTCGCATTGATGTTGTCGGTTGGAATGTCCTCGATCCGTGCGCTGGAATGGGTCGAGGTTGTCTTGACCGGCACTTGCCACCCTTGCCAGCTGCGCGCGGGGATATCCATTTCCTGCAACCGCAGTGCCATCAGGCCCGCAGTCACGTTTTCGCCCGACGACACGATCGCATCATATTCGCGGGCGTCATAGAAGGGCGAGGTTTCATCGACCCAGCCGACCAGTTCATTGGTCTTGCCCGACATCGCCGATACTATCACGATGACATCATAGCCATTGGCGACCTCGACCGCGACACGCTTGGCCGCGCGCGCAATCCGATCAAGATTGGCGACCGATGTGCCGCCAAATTTCATCACGAGCGTTGGCATGGGCTGTCTTTCGAAACGTGCTTACAATCAGCGCTTCCTTTAATGCCCGTCGCGGCGAAGGGCAAATGGTTAGTAAGGGTGCGCGCGCCCGTCCCATGTTTCAAAGCAACCCGTTGTGTCGGGGCCAAGTGCGGCAAAGCGGGCGGCCAACCCCTGCGCGCTTGCTTCCATCGAGATATCAGCGTGACTGCCACCCATGTCTGTGCGAACCCAGCCAGGGTGGTAGACGCCAACGCCGAATCCTTCAGGCGCCAGATCAACGGCAAGGTTGCGTCCCAGATTAAGAACGGCGGCCTTACTGGCACAATAGATATACCCCCCGCCCGAGGCGATTGTCTGAGAGCCAAGTTGCGAGCCGATGATCGCGATTTTCGGGGCGGCGCTAAGCCGCAAATTGGGGAGCAGCGTTTGAATGGTCAGGAATACGCCGGTCACGTTGGCAGCAAAGCAATCTTCCCACATCTGGGGTGGATAGCCATCTTCCAACTGCTGGCCCTGATCAAGATTGACGCCAGCATTGCATACCAAAAGGTCCAGAGGCGTATCGCCAAGCCGCTTTGCAAGCGCTTCATGCGATGCCTGATCAGTCACGTCCAGTTCGCGCATATGTCCAGCATCGGGTGCGCGATGCGTGCCGATGACGGTTTCACCACGATCCATGTAAAGTTCAACCAAAGCATGGCCAATCCCGCGATTGGCCCCTGTGATCAACGTGGTCATCGGTCGTTCCCCAATTCTGGATCAGTTGGTTTTCTTGCGCGGCATAAAGGGCAGTGGGATGACGGGGATACCGTCTTCGACCAGCTTTTTCGCCTCTTTCAGGTTCGCCTCACCATAGATGGGGCGTTCGGGAACGATGCCGTCGTGCATGTCGCGTGCTTCTTTCGCAAACCCCTTGCCGACGTAATCAGAGTTGGCTTCGACCTTTTCACGCAGCGCCGCAATCGCGGTTTCGGTGGGTTTGGGCGCTGTGATTTCAGAAGATGTGCTGACAGCCGGGGCCATGATGGATTTGCTGACTCTGGTCGATCCGCAAGACGTACAATTCACCATGCCGGCCGCAACCAGTTTGTCAAAGGCATCGCCTGATTGAAACCAGCTTTCAAACTTGTGGTTCTGTTCACATTTGAGGTGAAAACGGATCATGGTTACCTGTTAATTGCATCTATCTGATAAATAGGCCCTTTGCGCGGCACTGCAAGCGTGGGCTAGCGCACGATCTTGTGCGGTTTGAACCCGGCGACGATGCGTTTCAGTTCCGGCTCTGAAAGCTTGGTGGCCGCCTTGACAGGTGACATCCATTTGCGCCGCCTCTCTTTTTTCTCGGGCCACTTGCTGTGAATGTGGGTGACGTGGACGGGATACACCATCGTGACGATTGGCGCATTCCCGACCTTTTGCGGCTTGTTGTAGCTGTAGACACCAAGGCAGAAATCAATCGCTTCGCCACTGACGCCAGCCTCTTCAAATGCTTCTGCGGCTGCTGCATTCGCAGGGGTTTGTTTGTGCATCGGCCAGCCTTTGGGAATGATCCAGCGCTTGCGCGTGCGACTGGTGATTAGGCAAACCTGTACCTTATCGTTCTTCACGCGCCAGCAAAGTGCTGCGAATTGGGCGCGCACGTCGGTCTTGCGCCCGGTCCGCAGTTTCAAAGGAAGCTGTTTTGCGACTTTTTTCGCCATGTTCACCGTCGCAAAAAGCATTACATCGGGCCTATGGCAGACGATATGCAGGCAACCGATCTACAGGCAACCCCGCCGCCGCGATTTATCGGGTCTGAGATTTATCGGCACTCAAGCTATGGCGCATGGCATCCCTTGCGTGTCCCGCGTGTGTCGACGGTCATGGACCTTGCGCGCGCCATGGGTTGGCTACCACCCCGGCAATTCATTACCAGCCCAAGGGCCAAGCCTTCGGCGCTGACCGGGTATCACACAC
>CBDTVH010000110.1:0-6803 GCA_965363665.1 uncultured Yoonia sp.
GCCGCAAAATCCCAGGCCGCAGTAAAGGGCATATGCACTCCGCTTTTGTGCGTTTGCCCCCCAGTTCTGCCCAACGACCGGCCCGATCCCTGCCGATAGCGCAAGCATGGGAACCAAGGCAAAGGATTGTACCCGTCCTGCCGCGCCAAAACCCGCGACTGCTGCATCGCCGAAGGTCGCGACAAGAGTTGTGACAATCGCCATTCCCGCCGGGTTGATCGCGTTTGATCCTGCGGCGGGCAAGGCGACTGCACCGATCTGCCTGGCGGATTTCAACAGATTCTTGAACGAGGCGCAGTCACGTGGCAGATAACCTGTCCATATCAGATAGCTGACGGACGCGGTTACCGACACCGTGCGTGCCAGAAACGTAGCGAATCCGGCACCCATCGCCCCCATTTCGGGGATCCCAAGTGCGCCGAAAACAAAGATCGGCGTGAGGATCAGATTGACTGTGGCTTCGAGGGCCATGAACCCTGCCGGGTGAAAGCTGTCCCCTCGTGCCCGCATGATCGCCCCGGATGTCATCGTCACGGCCAACAGGGGAAAGCTCAGTAACCAAAAGAACGCATACCCGGTCGCGGCTTCAAGGACCTCGTTGGCTGCACCCATCATCGAGAATATAAAGCTGTCAAAGAAGTATAGAAAAATCGCAACAATCAAACCAAGCATGGCAGCGATGCCCACCGCATGAAACGCCAGTCTATTGGCCGCTCCGATGTCCTTTTCGCCAATTGTGCGCGATAGAACACTGTTGGTACCCGCACTCAGCCCGATCCCCAAACTGGTGATCGTAACGGTGACGGGATAAACAAAACCAACCGCGGCCAGTGCGGCCGACCCATAACGCCCCAGAAAAAACGCATCTGCCAAACCTGTCAGCATGATGCTGAACACACCAATCGACATTGGTGCGCTCATGATGACAAGGGCGCGGGGGATCGACCCCTCTGTAAGATTGCGATCGGTCAAATTATGCACCGCAAGGCAAGCACCGAAGGTATCGGCGCGAAGGCCGCGTTGTAAAACTGCAAAGGAATTCTCCGATCTTTGGTGACGTCTCTCAACCCGCCGCGTTGCCATGCGTTCCATCTTATTAGCGGCTGTAGGGAACAGTTGCCAAGTGGACTGCGTTTGTCAGTGTCAAACAATAAGGAGATAAGAGATGATGAAGTACATTATGGCATTGATGACCGTATTCACGCTTGCCGCTTGCGAAACCGTGGAAGGTGCCGGACAAGATATTTCCAATGCCGGAGATGCGGTCAGTGACAGCGCACAAGATGTGCAATCAGACCTGTAAGCGCATTGACGAAGCGCTACGGTAACGGCGCTTCGTCAAACGGAATGTCATCTTCCAAGGAGTCTTTGAAATCAATAAACAATTGGTGATGATCGGAGTTTTTTGGGTGCGTCGATCAATCCCGTGACGATGGATGCCAGATGTCTGCATGTCAGATGATCATCTTTGATGTAGGGCAGACTTGATTTGAAGCACGCATCAAGCAGCTTTGGCAGTGTGACGACCGGCATATTTATCCGCTTGATATACGACGGTTTCAAACCATCCTGGTAAAGCGCACCCGTTGTCAGCGCGGCATGCATCCAATTCATACAATTGATCGCCGTAAACGGATCATTCACGCCCGGGGACAGAGCGCGTGCGATCATTTCAACCAGTTGATCGACGACAAACAACAGATTTTGCGTTTCCGTCTGGCTGTCGCCCAAAGCAAAGCAAGACCGCAACTCACTGCGCAAATCGTCCGAAAGATTGCCGGACCACACCAAGATACATGGGGTATGGGGTGTTATGAATTCACCGACCGCATGGGGTAACTCGAGAAACAGATCATGGTCTTCCGCAAGCTGTTGCAGTGACGTTAGATCAAGCGTGTTGATCTAGCCAGAGTGTGTCTGAAACAACGTGTGAATGGCTGGCCCGCTCGGAAACCGCGGTTCGGATGATTGCTGATCTTTCTGTTTGTCGATGGCCGCCCTGACTTCTTCGTTCAGTTTATGGCCCAACTTTGCGGTGATATTGGAGACATTGATCGTTTCGGGCACGTGGTGAACGAAATAAATCATCGTCAGGACCGACACCAGCGTCAGCCCTTGGGTGATGGCCATTGAATAATAGGGAACGAATAGATCAGTGCTGCCACCAGTGTCATCCTGCACGGCGTTCAGGATCAGGGCCGCATAGACAAATGTTGCAATCAGGATCCCCAAACTCCACTGGTTGCCACGATCCCGCATGAAGTTGCCGATCAGCCGCGGACCGTAATTGCCTGATGCAAAGGTGACAGCGACGATCGTCATGGAAAACATCATCCCTGCCACGCCGATCATCGACTGCGCAATCATCGACAAAGAGGCGCGGGCCCCGGTCGCTTTTTTCGCACGCAGCGCGTCGGGCAGATCAAAGGGCAACATATCGGTATTGCGGTCGATGAACTGTGACAGCGTTGCCAGCCCGATGGATCCAACAACAAGCACCGACGGCAGGAACCAGTAGCTGGCCCGAACATCTTGCACATGCTTGGTGGCCAAGGCGCGCAATTCCATTGTTAGAACGAAGCCGTCAATTAAGTAAGAGCGCACACCAGTCCGGTCGAGCCTATGATTGAATTGCGCATGATCCCACCACGAATTTTTGTCACTAAAGCGAAAAACCTCCTGACATTGCTAATGGTTCCCATGAAGGGGAACTTTTTCGCGGTTGGCGGCTTTGTACGCGAGAGCAAGGAAAGCTGGAGTTTATGGATAACAACAACGCATCAACCGCCATCAAGCGCGATCTTGAAGCCGACGCAGAAGAAAAATCGGTGGATGATGCAGCGGCCCTTTCCCCAAAAATGGTCTACGAGGTCGTTCGCCGCAGTGGTGAAGAGGAGTTGAACCGCCCGACGCGGTCATTGATATGGTCAGGCATTGCGGCCGGTATCATGATCAGCTTTTCGGTGTTGGGCGAGGCCATCCTGCGAACACATCTGCCAGATACATCGTCACGCTATCTAATTGAGAACCTTGGCTATAGTCTTGGTTTTCTGTTGGTCATCCTTGGTCGTATGCAGCTTTTTACCGAAAATACGATCACAACCGTCTTGCCGGTCATGGGCAATCCCACGATGGGAATGTTTGGCTGCGCCATGCGGTTATGGGCGATTGTCCTGACGGCCAACGTCGTGGGCGCGTTTTGCGCGGCGGGCATTTTTGCCTTTACGCCCGCCATTCCGCCCGAACTGTTGCCAGCGATCACAGAATTGTCCGAACATGCAACCGGCATGCCCGCGTTGACAGGTTTTGCGCGCGCGATCCCCGCAGGTATCCTTGTTGCTGCGATCGTGTGGCTTATGCCGCAGGCCGAAGAAGCATCGTTCTTTGTTATTCTGACCTTTACCTGGCTTATTGCTGCGGGTGATTTCACCCACGTCGTTGCAGGCTCGGTCGAGATGGCGTTCTTGCTGATCACGGGTCAACTGGCGATTTCGGATGCGATCTTTCGGTTCTGGCTGCCTGTGCTGGCAGGCAACGTAGTTGGCGGAACGGCGATTTTTGCCTTGATGGCATGGGGCCAGGTGAAGGACGAAGTGAAAGATTGAAGCATACCAAAAAGAATTTGGAACCAACCGGCACTTGGGGTGTTTGCATCGTGGAACTGTAGTCCCGCGGTTCTATTCAGAACTGGTGCAGCGTTTGCCCTCCCCGATCCCCCCGATAGCAACGCTACACCAGTTCTGACCCTGCCGGATTATTCAACTCTCTTGGAACCAAAGATGGATTTGAAGGTTGGTCTATCAGAAGATCAGGGATTAAGCGTATGTCGGATTTCGCAGTAGGTGACAAAGTTCAGTGGGACTGGGGCAATGGCACTGGCCAAGGCACTGTGACCAAACGATACACCCAGAAAATCACCAAAAAGATCAACGGGTCCGAAGTGACGCGTGATGCATCTGAAGACGAACCTGCATTTCTGATCGAACAATCAGACGGTGACGAAGTACTTAAATCCGTCACCGAAATATCCAAAGCGTAAAGGAGAACGCTATGTTAGAAGTCACTGGCCTGGGCGGCCTTATCATCCTTGTCCTCGATATCTGGGCAATCGTTTCCATCATCGGCTCCAGCGTTTCGACTGGCAAAAAAGTCCTATGGACATTGCTTGTGCTGATCTTGCCGGTTGTCGGCTTCATCATTTGGCTTTTGGCAGGGCCGCGATCCTCGCCACGTGCTGTCTAGGCACTGACAAGACTTGAAATTGTATCCGCCCGGACGTCCAGCTATGGCGTCTGGGCCCCTGTACAAGGACCACGACAATGCTGATGTGTGCCGAACGACGGGGCAATGATGCGCGATAACCTGGCCCAGGATAAAAGCCGCCATTTTGAAGTGCTTTTAAGCGCGGCCGAGGCATTTCCTGCATTTGAAAAGGCGGTGCTGAACGCAAAATCCGAAATTATCGGATGTTTTCGTGTTTTTGATCCTCTGACGGATCTGCGAACCGAAGAGGCCCGCGCACATGGCACATCGTGGTTTGATCTGATCGTCGCCACGCTCCAACGCGGTGTGCGCATAACGCTTTATATCTCTGATTTTGATCCTGTGGTTGCCGCTGACCTGCATCAAAGCACATGGTCATCTATCCGTGTTCTGATTGCTGCGGGCGAAGCGGCAGGGTGCCCTGAACTGATCACTGCCAAAGCAGTTCTGCATCCCGCCCGCGTCGGCAAACTGCCGCGTCTGCCGCTGTGGCCCAAAATGGTTTATGAGGTGCATCGCACGGCGCGACGCTTGAACGGGATGAGCGAGTATGCGCGAAAACTCTATCTCGAAACGGCACCGCATTTTTGCGAACTCGTGACCGAGCGCAACGGCAAACTGCATGCGAAAAAGTGGCCGATGCCCCCCCTGATCCCTGTCACGCATCACCAGAAAATCGCAGTGATTGATAATGAGATTCTGTACATCGGCGGATTGGACCTGAACAAGCGTCGCTATGATACCCCCGAACATGAGCGTGCGGCCAGAAAGACATGGCACGATGTTCAGCTGATGATCAGCGGGCAGGCGGCGCAATCAGCACGTATACATCTTGAAAATTTTATCGACGTGAACCACGGTGGTGAACTTGCCAAAACGCCCGGATTGTTGCGCACAATTTCCGCGCGGCGCGAGAAGAACCATAATGCCATGTCTCCCCGGCTTGTCGTATCGGAACTTGCCGAGGCACATGAGAAACTTGCCGCTGAGGCGCAGAACCTGATCTACATGGAAAGCCAGTTTTTCCGTGACCGGAAATTCGCCAATCAGCTTGTGCAAGCCGCTAAAAGCAACCCCGACCTAAGTCTGATCCTGATATTGCCCGGCGCACCCGAAGATGTTGCATTTAACGGCTCGACCCGCAGTGACGCGAAATTTGGTGAACACTTGCAGGCACAATGCGTCGATATTGTCCGAAAGGGCTTTGGTGATCGGGTATTTATCGGCGCACCCGCACAGACGCGGCCAGAGGCATCCCATGATCGTGATACGCTTGACCGGGCGCCTTTGATCTATGTTCATGCCAAGGTTTCGATCTTTGATGATCGGGCTGCGGTGGTATCATCCGCCAATCTGAACGGTCGCAGTTTTTACTGGGATACAGAAGCCGGGGTGCAGCTTGATGATGCTTTCGAAGTCAGTCAGGTAAAAAAGCGATGTTTCGATCATTGGCTCGGTGATGAAAGCGGACCGGAATTCTACGATGTTACTAAGGCGATGTCGGCCTGGGCCGCACGCGCGTCGGAGAACGAAGCGGTTGCGCCAGGCCACCGTAAAGGGTTTTTGCTGCCCTACAAAGTTGCGCCAGCACGCCGGTTTGGCCGCAAATTGCCCGGCGTTCCCGAACAGATGGTTTAACTATCCGGTTGATACACGGGTATCGTGCTGTTGCATGAATCGAAATGCCATCATCGCGATCCCGACCAGCAGTAGCGCACCACCGCCCACCCACATGATCGAGCCTGCCAATTGCTGATCTTGCAGGCCGCTGATGCCATAGGGCAGGGCCGTCAGGCTGTGCCAACTGTGCCAGGTGTTCGACGAAAACACGAAAACAGCGGAAAGAAGCGTCATCTGCCCCGCGACGATCCCCAGGCCCAGCACCGCAGTTCCCGGTGATGTGCGGTTGTGGGCCAAAATGGCTGACCAAAAGGCAATAGCTGTGCCAAACAATGAAAGATGCATAGCCCAGTAGGCCAGATCTGCCTGCAGTGTTGCCGCGTAAGGCATCGGCATATGCCAGAACCAGAACAACGCTGTCAGCACCGCAGACAATGAAACCAGCGGCAATCGCACCCTCGGCAAGGCATAGGCGATCAGTGGCGCTGCAACCAGAACAAGCAGGACATGCTGCAAGACGCGCGCTGAGAATAGCGCAATTGACGCCGCACAAATCGGTGAGACGAACAACAGTGCCGTGATCGCCCACCCGATCGAGGCAGACCGGCGATCTTTGGCTGTGACCCACAAGGCAGCCGCGAATACCGCAAGCCCCGCGAGCAAGGCGGGATCGAACAGCCAGCGCCCTAGTAGATCAGCCGGGATGGGTGGGGTGCCGCAGAAAGGGGTGTAGGGGTCCATTGGTATGCTCCTTGGTTCAACGGCAGCTATCGAGAAAGATAATCGGTGTTGCATCAAACAGGATCGCGGCGACTGAAATGATCGCTGTCCATCGCGCGGCCTGGCCCAGATCGCTGTCGGCGTTGGCGGGCCGAAAGATATGCCATCCAGCGGCTACAACGGCTGCGATTGTCGCTATG
>CBDTVH010000111.1:0-6795 GCA_965363665.1 uncultured Yoonia sp.
TCGGCGATCCGCTTGCGGCCAAACCATGTATTCCACAGCGCCTCGCCCGACTGGCCGCCGGGGACCATCATCAGGTTTTCACGGACTGTCATGGATGAAAATTCATGCGCGATCTGAAAGGTCCGCAGCAAACCCTTGTGAAACAACTCGTGTGGGGGCAGGCCGGTGATATCTTCGCCCTGCATCGTCACGCGCCCGGAGGTTGGTTTAAGAACGCCAGCGATCACATTGAAAAGGGTTGTTTTTCCGGCACCGTTTGGTCCGATCAAACCGGTGATTGTGCCTTCTTCGATGGTCATGCTTGCGCCATCTACCGCGCGAAAGCCCCCAAAGCTTTTGACCACATCTTCAACGACAATCATGTCTTGTCCCCTTGCGCAGGCCTTGGAGCCTGTCTTGTTTTGCAAAACGGCGCGGGGGAAACCCGCGCCGTTCTTTTCTCAACCGACCCGATCAGCGGTAGTTGATCGTGGAATAGACGCCATCGGCGAATTCGATTTCCTGATAGTTACCGGCGCTTTCGCCGGGTCCGATCAGTTCAACCGCGGATGCACCGACATAGTCGATGTCTTCGCCCGCCGCGATCAGTTCCAGACCTTTGGCCAGTTCACCGGGCAGAATTTCCACGCCGGGTGCGTTGGCAACATCAAAGACGTGCTCTTTGAAGTCAGCAGAGTCCTTGGACCCGGCTGCCTGCATCGCCAGCATGATCAGGGCCGCCGCATCATAGCTTTCGGGTGCAAACGCGCCTGTTCCGTCGAAACCAGCGGCTTCTGCCAGCTCAACGAACATACCAGCGCCCGCATTGTCTGTACCGGGGTAGGCACCGTAAGAGCCGTTGAGTTCAGCACCGAAGTTGTCGTTCAGAACCGCGCCGACCATGCCATCTGGCAAGTAGAATGTGTCAAACGCACCGCTGTCGAGCGACGAACGGATGATCCCGGACCCACCTTGGTCAACGTAGCCTGCAACAACCAGCACTTCGCCACCGGCAGAGGCCAGCGCGCCGACTTCAGCGGAATAGTCCGCCTTGCCGTCTTCGTGTGCGGCCGAAATGGTGACTGTGCCGCCGGCTTCTTCAAAAGCTGCTTGGAACGCATCCGCCAGACCCTTGCCGTAGTCGTTGTTGGTATATGTCAAAGCGACTTCGCTGACACCACGGTCTTGCAGGATCTCGGTGATGATCACACCCTGACGTGCGTCGGATGGCGCTGTGCGGAAGAACAGACCGTCATCGTCGGCCGTGGACAGGCCGGGGGACGTCGCAGAAGGTGAAATCATGACCACACCGTTGGGGCGTGCAACGTTTTGCAGGATCGCACCCGTGACGCCCGAACAGTCAGCGCCCATGATGGCGTCGACGTTGTCGGATGTGACCAGACGTTCGGCTGCGGCAGTGGCTGCACCGGCGTCGATGCATGTGCTGTCACCGCGTACGGATGTCACCTTGGCACCGCCCAGCAGCGCGCCGCTGTCTGTGACTTCCTGCATGGCAAGTTCTGCGCCGGCACCCATGGCAGGTGTGATGGATTCAAGCGGGCCCGTGAAGCCGAGGATCACACCGATTTTGACTTCTTCGGTGTGGGCATCGGCATAAGCGCCGCCAGCCATCATAGCGACAGCAGATGTCGCCAAAAGTAGGTTTTTCATGTCTTTCTCCCAAGTTGGATATTTTTATCCTGCGCGCCAATCTATCAGGCCGTTTCCAAAAGGAAAGTCGGAACCATAGGTCAATCTCCTGTTCAGGGGGGTGTGTTCAGGCGATTGGACCGTATTGGTCGTGACCCTAGTTGCTTTCGAGCGTCATCTCGACTGCGTCCCAGTTCTGGGCCAGCATATTATCCTCGGTGATCCAGAACTGCACCACGCCTGTGTCGCCCCACATCCAATTCACCAGTTGGTCTGAGTGAAGCTGCAACAGAAGGTGGTGGTGCGTGTGGTCCGACACGGCAGTCTGTATTTCCGTCCCGCGGCCAAACATCTGATGCCAGCGCCCTTTGGACGCAATGCGGTATTTGCTGTCAATATCAGCACGGACAGCGAATGGCAGCTTGGCGAAAACGGCGGGGCTTTCGTTTGCAGCGGCAACCAACGTGGCGGTGGCGGCTTCGTCGATGCTTAAAAGCTCGCTTTGGGTGAATTGGTAGAACGGTTTGAAGCATGCCGTTTGTCCACCCGTGTCACGCACCTGCGCAAAGTAATTTTCCAAAGTGTCAACGTCTGCGCGGGTCATGTCATCCCACGGTTCATGTGCGACGGCCCAGATGCTGACCTCATCGACGAACTGCGAAAAAGCGTCCTGCTCGTGCAGAAGCGTATCAAGGGCCGCTTGGTAGCGGTCGCCGTAATCCTGCACGCGTTTCTTTGCCTTGTTGATAGTGGCCGCAATATCGTCGCGCGCGGCCCGGATCGACATCGTAAAGCGATGCGCGGTGTCCCAGAATACGGGACGGGCGAAATCCGGCAGGCTTGTGCGATAGTTCAGGGGCGACAGCTTGTGGGATGCCTGATGGGGCAAGAGGTCGGCCATTAGTTCCTGTGCGTCATTGTCATTGTTCTGCTTGGAGGACGGCAGAAGCACAAATTCAACCGGCCAGCGCGGGAAAGTGTCCGGCGCATTTTCGCGGGCGTAGCCTTTGACATAGTACCCCCAGTCCGATCCGTCGTAGATTGGTACCAAATCGGGGGGCGGTTCTGTTGCGATACTGCCAATCTCCGGCAGATAAATGACTTTGGCGCGGTGTGGCGCGTCGGTTGAGGTGGTCATGAAGAACGCCATGGCACCCGTTTTGGGCATCCCGTCCGGCAGGAGGGGGTCGGGCACAGTGCCAAGATCAATTTGCGCAAGATGATGCATCGCGCGGCCGTTTTCGTCCCTGGGCCACGGTGTATCATCCAGCGTCGGCAACCCGCCCAGCCAGCTTGTCCCGCCAAACTCGACATCCAGATCAAAGCGTTGCGAACGGACAAGCGCGATACCGGGCGTGCGCTCAAAGGTCTTGCCGCGCAGATCCCGCCGGTCGATCTCTTTGGCCAGGCGTTCGATATCTTGCGCTGACAATGGCGCCAGCTTGTTGGTTGCGATGATTTTTTCAACATTGGCGCGAAAGGCCGCACCGGTTTTGTGACCTGCGAGACGGGAAAACACCAAGTAAAGCTCATCATCTGTGTTCGGCTCAGGACCTGCATCCGGCACAATGGCCGGTTGGGCCGTCCGGCCTTTGGAACGGGGCGTTTTGGGTTGCTGGCCTTTCGATGCCGGTACAGTCAGTTTTTGCTTGCGTTTTACGGGCTTCGGCTGCCGCCGAAACATGCCCGACGCGTAAGCCGCCGCCAAAAGGACCGCAAGGATACTCAGAACGGTCAGGCGTAATTCCGTGTCGCCACTGAATTCAGCGTAGAAGGCCAGACCAATCGTTGGAATGGCCAGAAGAAGAATGAGTTTCCTGAGAAATCCTGTGACCATCGCGGCCCGTCAAACCGACAGACGCGCAGCATGGCTGCCGCGTTCGCGGTAAGGCGTGGTGTCGTAATGCGAGCGGTAGCATTTCGAAAAATGTGAAGGCGATGCAAACCCGCACGCAAGGGCCACGTTGATCACCGTCATATCGGTCTGCATCAGCAGGTTGCGGGCTTTTTGCAACCGCAGTTCCATATAGTACCGCTTGGGACTGCGGGACAGATAGCGGCGGAACAGCCGCTCAAGCTGGCGGGTCGACATGCCGACATCCTTGGCAAGGATCGCCGGGCTGATCGGGTCTTCGATGTTTTGTTCCATCATCTGAATCACGCGGCTTAGCTTGGGGTGACGCACGCCAATCCGGGTCGGGATCGACAGGCGCTGTGTATCCTGATCGGTGCGGATAGAGGAATAGATCAGGATATCAGCGACCGCATTGGCCAGATCTTCGCCATGGTCATCCGCGATCAGTTTGATCATCAGGTCAATCGAGGCCGTTCCGCCTGCGGTCGTAATCCGGTTGCCGTCGACGACGAAGACGGATTTCGTCAATTCAACCTCTTCAAATTCTTCGGCGAAACTATCCTGGTTCTCCCAGTGGATTGTCGCCTTTTTCCCGTCCAGCAAACCGGCCTTGGCCATTGTATAGCCCGCCGTACAAAGCCCCGCGATCGCGACACCACGGCGCGATTCGCGGCGGACCCAATTCAGGATGCGTTTCGTGGTGGCCTTTTGCACGTCTACGCCACCACACAGCATCACGGTATCGTCGCGTTCCAGTTCCGACAGCGCGCTATCAACGCGGAATGTGCAACCATTTGAGCATGTCGCCTCGACACCATCCTCATTGATGATGGTCCATGAGTAGAGCTCTTTTCCGGCGGTGCGGTTTGCGATGCGCAGGCTTTCGATAGCCGCTGCAAAGCATAGCATCGTGAAATTTTCCATCAGCACAAAAACAAACCGGCGGGGCTTGCCTGCATGGTCAACTTCAACAATTTGGGGTTCGATTGACATCGCAGTGTTCCATGCTCGCTTATTGCGAAAGATACCTCAACAGGTTTGAAAGCTGGCGACAAGGGGGAAAGTCACCCGCACTGGAAGGCTTAGGGCTGTTTATCCGGGCCATTTTTCGATTGGCGCGCCTTGCACTGCGCGCTATACGCAAGGCCTGATAACGCTAACCGACCTGCAATATGGAGCAAGATGATGACTGACTGGCAAAAATCCGACTGGCGCAAAAAGCCGCGGGTCCAGATGCCTGAGTATACCGATGCCGCAGCACTGCGCGCTGTCGAAGGTCGTCTTGCCAGCTATCCACCGTTGGTTTTTGCAGGCGAGGCGCGCAAGCTGAAAGCCGAACTTGGTGCTGTCAGCCGGGGCGAGGCATTCTTGCTGCAAGGCGGTGACTGCGCCGAAAGCTTTGCCGAATTCAACGCCGACGGTATTCGCGATACCTTCAAGGTGATGCTGCAAATGGCGATGGTTCTGACCTATGGTGCAAAGGTGCCGGTGGTAAAGGTGGGCCGGATGGCAGGTCAGATGGCCAAGCCACGCTCCGCCCCGACCGAAACAATGGATGGTGTAGAGCTGCCCAGCTACCGTGGTGATATCATCAATGGGTTTGAGTTCACGCCTGAAAGCCGCATCCCGGATCCAGAGCGCATGTTGCAGGCCTATCTACAGGCGGCTGCGACGCTGAACCTGCTGCGCGCATTCTCGACCGGTGGTTTTGCGAATGTGCACGAAGTCCATAAGTGGACACTTGGTTTCACCGACAGCAATGAGGTCAAGAAATACAGCGACATGGCGGGGCGTATCAGTGATACGCTTGATTTCATGGAAGCGGCCGGCCTGACCACCGACACGAACCACGAATTGCAGACCGTTGATTTCTATACCAGCCACGAAGCCCTGCTGCTTGAGTATGAAGAGGCGCTGTGCCGCCTCGATTCCACCTCGGGCAAATGGCTTGCCGGGTCCGGACACATGATCTGGATCGGTGATCGGACACGCCAGCCGGATGGTGCGCATGTTGAATTCTGCAAGGGTGTGCAGAACCCGATTGGCCTGAAATGCGGGCCAAGCATGACGACGGGCCACCTCAAGGCGCTGATGGCGTTGCTGAACCCGCGGAATGAAGCGGGTCGGCTGACACTTATCGCGCGTTTCGGCGCAGGGTCCGTGGGCGAGCATCTGCCGCGCCTGATCAAGGCAGTGGAAGAAGAAGGCGCCAACGTCGTTTGGACCTGTGACGCGATGCACGGCAACACGATCAAGTCGTCCACAGGCTACAAGACACGTCCATTCGAAAGCGTGCTGCGCGAAGTGAAGGAGTTCTTCGCGATCCACAACGCAGAAGGCACCGTTCCGGGTGGTGTGCATTTCGAGATGACCGGAAAGGACGTTACCGAATGCACAGGCGGCGTGCGCGCGGTCACGGATGAGGATCTGTCGGACCGGTACCACACAGCCTGCGACCCGCGCCTGAACGCGTCGCAGTCGCTGGAACTGGCTTTCCTGGTGGCCGAAGAACTGTCCGCACGTCGGACCAAGATGGATCAGGCCAAAGCAGGCTGATCAGCCGTTATTGACCACCATTCTAAGGGCCGGGCGTGCAGCGTCCGGCTTTTTCGCTGGCGCACGCGGGATCAGCGTGCTGTGGGCCAGTTGCACTCCGATTGGTTCATGTCTGATCCGCGCATCCTGTGGAATTTCAAATCGCCGCGGCCGCGTGCCACCGTCATGGTCCGTGACCAATGCCCCCAGTACGCGGGTCGCATTGTCATCGCGGTCGCGCAGCGGCAAAAGCAGCATCGTTCCCTTCAGCGCAGGCCGCAGTAGGCTGCCAGCCGAGGCAAGCGGAATGCCGATGATGGCGGGGGTCGTGAAGGCGGCTTCCAACAGTGTTTGCACCTGTTCGCGTGCCTCTGGCATGAACAACGTGCTCAGGGGCATGCCGCGCGCGTCCATTTTCAAAAGATCATGCAGCCGTTGTCCAGCGACCCGAAATCGTGCCGTACCCGGTGCGACCCGTTGCAAGATGAAGGCGTGGGGCAGGGCGTGGTCGATCTTGCTTGGCGCAATATCGGTGCGCGCGGGCAGTTGCTGTGCGTGGCGCAGTGTGTGCCAGTATTCCTCCAGGCTTTGCAGGATCGGGTCATCGTGTCCCGGCATCAGTCCGCTGCGTCGTTCCCTTGAATCCTCGTTCTTGTCCATACCACTTACCTCGTTCAACAAACTCAACATAACGCGTTTTCTGTAATCGCATTGAGGTCACTCTAACAAAGTCTTTCGCGGTAACCACTTAACAAAGTGTTAAGTGGTTAATGGGG
>CBDTVH010000112.1:0-6754 GCA_965363665.1 uncultured Yoonia sp.
CATCGGGATGCCGCGCTCGTTGGCGGCTTCCTGATACCAGCGCGCCAGACAGTTCCGGCAGAACCCGGCAAGGTTCATCATGTCGATGTTTTGCGCGTCAGTCCGGTCTTCCATCAGGTGCTTTTGCAGCCGGCGAAAGGCGGCGGCCTCGATCTCGATACGGGTTTGGTCGTCCATGGCGTAATCTCCTCATATGCCTGATTTGGCGAGTACATCTGATAATAGGGGCGCGATCCGGTTTGCCCAAAGGGTTTGTCCGGCCTCATCGGCGATCAGGTCCTGTCGCAGTTCGATCAGCACGTTGGGGCGACCGTGTTGCAAGGCATGGCGGTCGACCGCATCACCGGGCAAATGACCTGCGTAGGGTTGGTTATCGCCGGTGCACCAGCCCTGCGCGCGGCACGCCTCCATGAACGGCACGGCAAGGCGGGCATCGTCTGCATAGAGGATACCGATTTCCCAAGGGCGCGGGTGGCGTCCGTTCAGGCGGGGGGTAAAGCTATGGACGGCACAGATCACCGGATCGCGCATCTTGTTGGCAAGATCGGCATAGGCGGCGTGATAGGGGCGGTAGAGCCTTTGCAGCCGCTCTTCCTTTTCCGCGTCATCGGCGTTGCGGTTGCCGGGAATGATGGTGCCGTCATAAAGGCGCATCATGACCGTGGGATCATCTTCGCCCCGGTTCGGATCACACACCAACCGCGAAAAGCGCGACAGGATCGCGGGGCTGTCCAGCGCTTCGGCCAGTTGCCGTGTCACGCCCGCCGCACCGATGTCATAGGCGATATGGCGGCCCATGTCGGCGGCGGGCAGACCCAGATCGCCGCCGTGCACCCAATCTGGTATATGATTTGTGGCATGGTCGCAGGCCACAAGCCATCGGCCGGGCCGATCGGGCCCTATTATTTCGAACGGTTCGTTGGTCATCGCAGTGTCATTCCTTTGACACGAGCTTTAGGCTAGTTGATGCCGGAATGGAATTGCGCAATAAGGGCGCAACCCACGCTGTTACCGCTAACGGCTGTTGACGCACGAAGGATATGATATGAGACGCCACCGCAATGTGAAAATTGTTGCTACCCTCGGCCCCGCCTCCAATGATTATCAGATGATCAGAGCTTTGCATGAGGCTGGCGCGGATGTGTTTCGCCTCAACATGTCTCACGGGGATCACGCCGAGATCAAGGCGCGCCACGAAATCATCCGGCAGGTCGAAAAGGACCTCAACAGCCCGATTGCGATTCTGGCGGATTTGCAGGGGCCGAAACTGCGCGTCGGCGTCTTTGCCAAGGGCGAGGAAGAGCTGGTGGAAGGCGCGTCCTTCCGGCTTGACCTTGATGATGCCGAAGGCGACATCAACCGGGTGAAACTACCCCACAAGGAAATCTTCGACGCGCTGGAACCCGGCGCGCACCTTCTGGTCAACGATGGCAAGATCAGGCTGCGGGTCAAGGATTGCGGCGCAGATTTCGCCAACTGCGAAGTGGTCGTGGGTGGCACGATCTCGAACCGCAAAGGGGTGAACGTGCCTGATGTGGTTTTGCCGCTTGCCGCGTTGTCGGAAAAAGACCGCAAGGATCTGGAATTCGTGTGCGAATTGGGCGTCGATTGGCTGGCGCTGTCGTTCGTGCAGCGCCCGGCAGACGTCGAAGAAGCCCGCGCCTTGGCCAAGGGTCGCGCGGCGATCCTATCCAAAATCGAGAAACCGAATGCGGTCAAGGTCTTTGACAGCATCCTTGCCGTGTCTGACGGGATCATGGTTGCGCGTGGCGATCTGGGTGTGGAACTGCCCGTCCAGAATGTCCCACCGATCCAGAAGCAACTGGTGCGCAAATGCCGTGCAGCGGCCAAACCGGTGATCGTGGCAACGCAGATGCTGGAATCCATGATCGACTCGCCCATGCCGACACGCGCCGAAGTCTCCGACGTCGCAACCGCCATCTACGAAGGCGCGGACGCGATCATGCTGTCCGCTGAATCCGCCGCCGGGTCCTACCCCATCGAAGCGGTCACGACGATGAGCAACGTCGCAGGCGAGGTCGAGGCCGATCCGACCTATACCGAAATCATCGAAGCCTCGCGCAAGTCCGAAGGCAAGACCGTCGCCGATGGCATCGTATCCGCCGCGCGCGAAATCGCGGAAACCACCGACGTCAAAGCGATCTGCTGTTTCTCGCAATCGGGGACGACGGCTTTGCTGGTATCGCGCGAACGCCCGCGCGTCCCGATCATCGCGCTGGCCAATCACATCAACACCGCGCGCCGCCTGTGCCTGTCATGGGGCACCAACTGTGTGGTGACCGGGCATGTGGACCGGTTCAAGGATGCGGTGGTCGAGGCGGTCCGCGCCGCCAAGGCGGAAATGCTTGCCACCGAGGATGACATGGTGGTCGTCACCGCAGGCGTTCCGTTCAACACGCCCGGTTCGACAAATATTCTGCGCGTGGCACCATGCGCAGAACGTTTGATTTACGCTGCCGATCAGGACTAGGATCAGGCGGGGCGCGGACGTAGGACAACAGAAATGGACTTCGATCTTATTTTCGTCATCGGCCTTGTTCTTGTGGCCTTTGCGATACCCTCGGCTGTCAGCGCCTATTCTGACTGGCGCTGGCCCAAGATGGCGATCGTCATGCTGGTCGTGGGTGCGGGCACGATTGCCTATGCGGCACAGGAAAACCCTGGCGCCTATACATTGGCGACCGTGGATGATGTCATCGTCGAAGTCGTGGGCGATCTGGTCAATAACTAGGCCGGATTTCACGCCAAATACCCTTGCAATATAGCGGGCGCTGTCGTATTGGCCGCGTTCAACCCGCGCGTCCGGCCTATATGGCATGCCGAGTCGCGTGTTTCGACCGAACCTTAGAGGAGACGGAAATGCCGAAGATGAAGACAAAATCGAGCTGCAAAAAGCGGTTCAAGGTGACGGCCACTGGCCGCGTGCTTGCAGGCCAGGCCGGCAAGCGCCACGGGATGATCAAACGTTCCAACAAATTCCTCCGTAACGCTCGTGGCACAACCACATTGAGCAAAGCTGACGAAGGTATCATCAAACCGATGATGCCTTACGCACGTTAATTAGAGGGATTTGAGATATGCGCGTTAAAGGTGGAACCGTCACGCACCGTCGTCACAAGAAAGTTCTGGATCAGGCCAAAGGTTACTATGACCGCCGCTCCAAGACGTTCAAGGTCGCGGCACAGGCTGTCGACAAAGCGAACCAATATGCAACCCGCGACCGTCACAACCGCAAGCGCAATTTCCGCGCTTTGTGGATTCAGCGGATCAACGCAGGTGTGCGTTCGGTTGATGAAACACTGAATTATTCCAAGTTCATCAACGGCCTGACACTGGCCGGCATCGAAGTGGACCGCAAGGTTCTGGCCGATCTGGCCGTGAACGAGCCTGAAGCATTTGCCGCTGTTGTCGGCAAAGCCAAGGATGCGCTGGCGGCCTAAGCCACGCATTCGAATGAATTCAAAAGGCCGCGCAGGAAACTGCGCGGCCTTTTTGACTCGGATCCAGGATTCTTAAATGTCTTGGCTTTCGGCGACTTCATGCGCCCGGGCCGACACACAATTTCGCTGCTTGAGGTCCCTTGCCCCTATGCGATCGACAAGCCAAGATGACGTTGCGTAAACTCGCCGCTTGGCGCCTCTTTCTTAAGCATGATAAAATAATGCCCTTTTTTCACCATCATTTTGCGTTATCAGTCAGGACTACGAACATTAGTAACCAGTAGAGAAAGTAACGATGTTGACCTTTACAAACATGAAGAACAGGAATTTTCCTGCGGCAATCGGCGCTGCGATGGGAATTCTTGCATTAATGAGTGCCCCATTATCCGCCCAGCAAAGCGCGCCGATCCAGCTTGAAACAGATGATGGCAGCATGTCCATCACCGGCCAGCTGCTCAGCTTTGAAAACAATGTATATATCATCGAGGCAGAAGGCCTTGGCACCCTGCGCATCAAAGCGGGTGGTGTGACCTGTACCGGTATCCTTTGCCCCGAACTGCAAGAGTATGGTCCGGAATTCGGCATCTATGGGTCGCGGACTGTCGGCACCACGCTGATCCCGAATTTGTTGCGCGGCTATGCGCAATCTGTGGGTGCAAACTATGAAATTGTTCCGACTGAGGATCCAGCTGAACGAATTGTGCGACTGACAAATCAGGACGGCACATTGCGTGCTGAAATTGATTTGCAGACCCGCGGGTCCGGCAGTGCATTTCCTGCCCTGGCAGAGGGTTTGGCCGCCATCGGTGTCGCTGACCGCCGCATGAAAGACAGCGACGTGGAAAAGCTGGCAATCGCCGGTATCCCCGATCTGCGCGACACAGAGGATGAAACCGTCCTGGGTGTCGATGGTATTGTCATGATCGCCCACCCCGACAACCCGGTCCGTAACCTGACATCGCTTGAGGTTTCAAAGATCTGGTCAGGCGAGATCACGAATTGGCTTGAACTGGGTGGTGGCAACGTGCCGATCACCGTGAATTCCTTTGGTGAAGGTTCCGGTGACCGCGCCGTCATGATGGACGCGTTGGTGCGCCCCAATGGCCGCGACGAGACAGCAGAAGTCGTGCGTTGGAGCGCCTATCAGGACATGGTCGATGCCGTTATGGCAGATCGTGGCGGCATTGGGTTTGTCG
Organism: uncultured Yoonia sp.; assembly: GCA_965363665.1. Lineage (GTDB taxonomy): Bacteria > Pseudomonadota > Alphaproteobacteria > Rhodobacterales > Rhodobacteraceae > Yoonia. The sequence goes on from CBDTVH010000112.1 coordinate 4,658, forward strand.
GCCGTTGGCTGGCAGCCACCAATGACGTCAACCAGCTTGCGATCCGTGAAGTGTGCGGATTGTTGTCGCCACCAACGGACTTCCGCATGAAGATCGAGGGCTACGCCCTGTCCCGCCGTCTTTATGCCTACACCACACCCGGCACGATCCACCCCGAAGCACAGGCGTTCCTTGACTGGACACTGACCAGCGAAGCGCAGTCCTACATCAAGGAAAGCAACTTTGTTGACCGCGAGCTTGAGCGGATGCGCCTTGAAGACATGGGTATGATGCTGGTGCACACTGCCGCGGTTGAGCCTGACTTTGATGGCGCGCAGTACTCGGATATGATGCAGCAATTGCGCGGCGCTGACCGTCTGAGCGTATCATTCCGGTTCAACACGGGCTCCAGCTTGCTGGACGTCGAATCCATCCGCAATATCGAAGAACTGGCGACACGCATGGAAGCCGGTGAATTCGAAGGGCTTGAAGTGCTGCTGGTCGGCTTCGCAGACTCGGTCGGTGAACGGACACGCAACACAGCCCTCGCGCAAAACCGCGCCGAGGCCGTTCGCAATGTCCTGGCGGATACGCTGTCACCAGAAAACGCGCAACGCCTGCGCCCGATCAGCTATGGTGAATTGCTGCCGCTTTCATGCAACGAAGATGAGGTCGGCCGCGAGCGGAACCGCCGCGTCGAAGTATGGCTGCGTCTGCCGAACAGCCGCTCAGTCCTGCGCTGATCCTGGCAAAATCCTGAAAGGCGCCGGCACCCCGCCGGCGCCTTTTTTGTGGGTTGGTTGCCAGCAAATACGAAGTGATATCGAATGTTGGTTATGTGGGACGGAGCGGAGCTTCGACTTTTCGCAGCCAACCTCTGCTTCCAACCGCAAGGTGGGCTGTTCCATCGAACAACTACTGTGTTGCAAGGTATCGAACCAAGGCTTCAGATGGTCTTGCAGCACGCTGTATCTCTTCAACAGTCTGGACTGTAGAAAAGACGACTTCGACGGTAACATCATTGAATGAGATCGTCCAAAAGCGTGGCGCGTGCACTTTCCACTTTGTTGTGCGATCGCTGTCAAAAACCTCCGTAAAGTCCCATGCTTTCGCAGGGTACTTCGCGTTATCCAAACCTTCTCCGTTGACTGGGTTTTCTTCAAAAAGGACTCAAAGCCCCCCACCGTACGCACCCTTCATCCTTCCGCAAACCTTTGCGCAGTAGTCTCCTCCTCGGATATCCACCCGCCGTGGGGCATCGCTACGCCTCATGACACAAGATCAGGTTTCGCTACGGGTCACAGACCGCCCCCCACAGGGCGCAGACCCGGCGATTGCACCGACAGGCCGCAAACCGCGCCCGTCGGTTCCAGAAACCATTTCAGACGGGCCCGTCCGATCTTGATCTACGATACATGATTGAAAGCACCCCACTGCTTGGCCGCCCTTGACGGGCCGCCGGGCTATTGGTGCTGCTTGCAACCATCCCGCCATTTCGCTAACTCCGCTGGGATGATTGCAAGAGGCGCCCGATGGACGATCTGAAACAGAAATACCTTGGCCTGATAGCCGATGCCGCCGATGAAGCCGCGATAGAAGACCTGCGCGTGCAGGCCGTTGGCAAAAAGGGCGAGATCAGTTTGCAGATGCGCGAGCTGGGCAAGATGACGCCCGAGGAACGCCAGGTTGCAGGCCCTGCGCTGAATGCACTGAAGGATGAGATCAATTCGGCCCTTGCTGCCAAGAAAATGGCGCTGGCCGATGCCGCCCTTGATGCCCGCCTGCGCGGCGAATGGCTGGACGTCACTTTGCCCGCCCGCGCCCGCGCGCAAGGCACCGTCCACCCCATCAGCCAGGTGACTGAAGAGGTCACCGCGATCTTCGCCGACATGGGGTTCCGCGTCGCCGAAGGTCCGCAGATCGAAAGCGACTGGTACAATTTCGACGCGCTCAACATCCCCGGCCACCACCCGGCACGGGCCGAGATGGACACGTTCTACATGGCGCGGGCCGAGGGCGACAATCGCCCGCCCCACGTGCTGCGCACGCACACCTCGCCGGTGCAGATCCGCGCGATGGAGGCGCAGAACGCGCCCCTGCGCATCATCTGCCCGGGGC
>CBDTVH010000113.1:0-6753 GCA_965363665.1 uncultured Yoonia sp.
AACTCGACACGGACATGTCGAAACCAAAGGGATCATCTTTTTTCATCGGGCGCGTTACCTTTTCGAGTCGGAGAAGATACAATAAACTCTGCAGCCAAAGATTGAAGAGGGCAGGTCAAAAATAATGGCACTTGAAACAGAAATTCGCGATGCCTTGGGCAGCCTTTCGCCACAGCATCTAGAAGTCATCAACGAAAGTGCCTTGCATTCCGGGCATGCTGGCGATGATGGGTCGGGCGAAAGCCACTGGCGCATCGTGATCAAAGCGCCCGCTTTGGACGATATGTCGCGGATCGCGCGCCACCGCGCCGTTCATGCGGCCCTGGGTGCAGACATTATCGGGCGCATCCACGCCCTTGCGATTGATATTCAATAGCTATTCAGCCGCAAGGTCCGGTGATGTGTCAGACTTCTCGTCAGGCGTGGACTGGGCGTCGCCATCGGGTGCCTTGGGAGTATTCACAATCTTCTTTTGAACCATTTCTGGTGCGGGAGGTCTTGATGTCGGCGCTGCCAGTGGAGGGTGCGCTGGCGTTTGCGTCAGTTTCGACGCGACCTTCGCGCGGCGGAACACCAACATATTTTGGTAAACGGTCGTTTTGCTCATCAGCCCTTCACGCTGTTCGCACGGCAGGGTGTCGGCGCGGATGTATTCCCAGCCGTCAGCGGCCAATTCGTTGATCGCCGTCTCCAAGGCGTTGGCAAAACGGTCTTCGGCAGTCTTGACGCCCTTTGCCTTCAAGCCGCGCGCGGGCGCAGGGACGACTTTGTATTCATAGCTCATCACGTCACCTATCATTTCACCCGGTCCGGTGTATCAAAACCTTGGCGGTGTGCCAATGCACCCCGCCGTCGGGGTATCAGAGGCCAAGTTTCGCGGAAACGATCTGATTGACCGCCGCCGGATTGGCCTTGCCGCCCGTCGCTTTCATCACTTGGCCGACAAACCATCCCACTAATTTAGGGTTGGCTTGCGCTTTTTCCACCTGCGCCGGATTTGCGGCGATAATCTCGTCAACCGCGGTTTCGATGGCACCGGTGTCCGTGACCTGCTTCATGCCTTCGGTTTCGACAATCTCGGCGGGATCGCGGCCCGTCGTATAGCAGATGTCGAACACTTCCTTGGCGATCTTGCCGCTGATATCGCCCGCCTTGATCAATCCGACCAGTTCGCCCAGCTGGGCCGCCGACACAGGGCTGTCTTCAATGCCGTGATCTTCTTTCTTCAAGCGCCCGAAGAGTTCGTTGATGACCCAGTTCGCAGCCAGCTTGCCGTCGCGGCCTTCGGCCACTTTTTCAAAGTAGGCGGCGTTGACGACCTCGGCTGTCAGAACCGATGCATCATAGTCCGACAGGCCAAAGTCGCTGATAAAGCGGGCTTTCTTCTGGTCTGGCAATTCAGGCAAAGACGCTTTGATATCATCCACCCAAGCCTGCTCAATCTCCAATGGCAGCAGATCAGGATCAGGGAAATAGCGGTAGTCATGCGCCTCTTCCTTGGACCGCATGGAACGTGTCTCGTTCTTGTCAGGATCATAAAGGCGGGTTTCCTGAACCACCTCTTTCCCGTCCTCGATCAAGGCAATCTGGCGCCGCGCTTCGTAATCAATCGCCAACTGGATAAAGCGCATGGAGTTCATGTTCTTGATTTCGCACCGCGTGCCAAGGTGGCTGAAATCCTGGCTGTCCTGATAGCGTTCATAATCGCCCGGTTTGCAGACCGATACGTTTACGTCCGCGCGCAGGTTGCCGTTTTGCATATTGCCGTCACAGGTGCCCAGATACCGCAGGATCTGGCGCAGTTTCAGGACATAGGCCGCCGCTTCCTCGGGGCCGCGAATATCGGGGCGGCTGACGATCTCCATCAGGGCCACGCCAGTGCGGTTCAGGTCCACGAAAGACATTGCTGGGTCCATGTCGTGGATCGACTTGCCCGCGTCCTGCTCAAGGTGGATACGTTCGATGCGCACCTTGCGCGCCTCACCGTTGCCCATTTCAACCAGCACTTCGCCTTCGCCCACGATCGGGTGGTAGAGTTGCGAAATCTGATAGCCCTGCGGCAGGTCAGGATAAAAATAGTTTTTGCGATCAAAAGCCGACACCAGATTGATTTCCGCGTTCAGGCCCAAACCGGTTTTGACCGCCAGAGCGACACATCCTTCGTTGATGACGGGCAGCATGCCGGGCATCCCGGCATCCACGAAAGCCACATTGCTGTTGGGTTCGGCGCCGAACTGCGTTGACGCACCCGAAAAGAGTTTCGCATTCGAAGCGACCTGCGCGTGAACCTCAAGGCCGATCACCAGCTCCCAATCGCTTGTCGCACCAGCGATCACTTTGGGGGCAGGGGCTGTATAGGTGAGGTCGAGCATGGGGCGCTTCCTTTGTCTGGCGTTGCCTTCGTTTAAAAGAAGGTGCTGCCAGCTTCAAGAGAGCATCAAAGGCCCTGGTCGGGCTGGGTGGCACGCGCCAACGCACGTGACGTCGAAACCAGGTTGACCGTTGGTGCATCCTTGCCACCCAAAGCCAGCGTGGCCTTGCGCAACATCGCGATACCATCTTCGGAATTGCGCGGAATAGATGCCGCCGAAATGGGTTCTCCGACGGTCACCCTGAAGGGCTGGCGTGCCTTGTTCAGTGTCTCATGAAATAGGGTGATGTCGCGCAATGTCGGATGGATCAGATCAAAAAGATAAAAAAGGGTAGAATTGCGCGCCTGAATATTCACCGGGATCACCGGCAGGTCAAACTTCCGCGCAAGCATTGCCGCTGATGCCATCCATGGCCGCTCGTGCAGGCGCAGGCCACGCCGCTTTGCCAAACGTCCCGAGGGGAAGATAACGCCCAAACGGCCCGCGTCGGTGGCTTTTCGCGCATAGGCCATCGTTTCGCGTGTTCTGGCGTGGCTGCGTTGCTCTTTGCGCCATTCCACGGGGGCGATCATCGTTTCCATTTGCGGAAAGACACGCAGGATATCGCGATTGGCAAAGAAATACGCGTCGGGCCGCGCGGCGCTGATCAAACCATTGAGGATGATTCCATCGGCAATGCCGGTGGGGTGATTGGCGACGATCAAGGCGGGACCATGCGCCGGAATATGTCCCAACCCGCTGGCGTCCACCATTTTTGCAAGCCGCTCGGCCATCGTTTGCATGATATGCTGGGATGACTCGTGCTCGAGCGATTTTGCGATCTCGACGGTCTTATCATAGCCAAGCAAGCGGTGCAGGCACCTCTTGGCAATCCGGGTGCCGGGGCGATCACTGTAAAGCCACGGGGCGCGTTCAGCGATCAGCGGGTCAATGCGATTTTCCATGAGATATGAATGCGCAGACTTGCGTAACGGTTCCACGACAATCGTACGACAGCGTGCCAGCGGCAGAAGCTTGCGGAAAATGCCCAAAACTTAGGCGAAGTTTAGCCCAAGATACGCGTTACCATTTCTTTTGTATCCGGCGACAGCCCCGATGTCGCCGCAATCCGGCCGAGTGCGGCGCGCATTTTGGCTTGACGATCAGTGTCATAGCGTTTCCAGGTATCATAGGCTGTTATCATGCGCGCTGCTGCTTGCGGGTTCAGCGGATCAACCTTGATCAGCCAGTCGGCCAGCAGATCATAGGCCGCGCCAGAGGCATGATGGAAGCCCGCCGTGTTTGCCTTCAAGCCGCCAAAAACCGCACGAAAGCGGTTTGGATTCTTGAGGTCGAAATCCTTGTGCCGCGTCAGTTCCTCAGCCGTCGCCGCCGCGTTTTCAGGTGACGCAAGGCTGACTTGAAGGCTGAACCACTTGTCCATGACAAGCCGGTCATGTTGCCATTGCCCTTCAAAGCGGGCCAATTCCTCAGCACCCTTAGAAATCTGCAACAAGGCCCGCAGGGCCCCAAGTTGCTGGGTCATGTTGTCTGCCGCCGCAAATTGCTGTGCCGCCTGTTTGCCGCCGTCCAGCTTGCTGGTCAGCGACAGGACCGCATTACCCAGCGCGCGTTTGCCTGCTGATTCTGCATCGGGGGTATATGGGCCCGTAACGGCCATACCGGCATAAATGCGCGGCAGCGTATCCTGCACATGCTGGGCGATGTGCAGCTTCAGTGTTTCATGCGTCTGATTGATTGCAGCGGGGTCGGGGGTGTCGCCTGCCTCGTAAAGTGCTTGCGCGGTGTCTTCTTCGGTTGGCAGGCGCAACACCAGAGCGCGGAAAGCGGGATCAAGTGTATCGTCACGCAGGACGCTGGCCAGCCCGTCAAGAAAGGCTGTATCAGGCGTTGCATCATCGCGGACCATGCGCACCAGCAGGTCCTGGGCCAGCGTCCGGCCCGCATCCCACCTGTTGAACGGGTCGGTATCATGCGCCAGAAGCAACGCGCGCTCAGCATGCGTCTGATCATGGTGCACGATTACGGGGGCCGAAAAATTGCGCAGAACCGAGGGGATGGGTTTGCCGGAAAGGCCCTCAAAGCTGAAACTTTGCGCGGCCTCTGTCAGTTCAAGCACCGTGGTCGGCATCACCTCGGCACCGCTTTCATCCAGCAGACCGACTGCGACGGGGATCACAAGCGGGTCTTTGTGCGGTTGACCGGGCGTGGCCGGGGTCTCTTGTTGCAGATGCAGGTGGTAGGTGCCGTCAGCATAGTCGTCGCGCACCGTCAGACGCGGGGTGCCCGCCTGTGAATACCATTTCTTGAATTGCGACAGATCGCGCCCCGTGGTGTCGGCAAACACCTGCAACCAGTCTTCGATTGTCGCGGCATCGCCGTCGTGACGGGCGAAGTAAAGTTCAAGCGCCTCATAATAGGCCTTTTCGCCCACAAGTAGCTTGAGCATCCCGATCACCTCGGCGCCCTTTTCATAGACCGTCGCCGTATAGAAATTATTGATCTCGACAAAGCTATCCGGGCGGACCGCATGTGCCAACGGGCCGTTATCCTCGCGGAACTGGTACGCGCGCAGGACCATCGCGTCGTCAATACGCTTGACCGCATGACTGCGCATATCGCCCGTAAATTGCTGATCACGAAAAACAGTCAGACCCTCTTTCAGACAAAGCTGAAACCAATCGCGGCAGGTGATGCGGTTTCCGGTCCAGTTGTGGAAATACTCATGCGCGATGATTGCTTCGATCCGTTCGAAATCAGCGTCGGTGGCCGTTTCTGGCGACGCGAGGACGGCGGACGCGTTGAAGATATTCAGCCCCTTGTTTTCCATCGCCCCCGCGTTGAAATCATCGACAGCCACAATGTTGAACAGATCAAGGTCGTATTCGCGGCCATAGACCTCTTCATCCCATTTCATGGATTTCTTGAGCGCCTCCATGCCGAAGGCGCATTTCGCCTCATCCCCACCGGGGCGCACCCAGATATTGAGGTCTACATGCCGACCGGAACCCGTGGTGAAGGTATCGGAGTGGGCAACAAGATCGCCGGCGACCAATGCAAAAAGATACGCAGGCTTGGGCCAGGGATCGTGCCATTCGGCCCACCCATCACCAGCGCCGGTCGGGTTTCCGTTGGACAGAAGAACCGGCAGATCACCCTCGATGCGTACGGTGAACACGGCCATCACATCGGGGCGGTCGGGGTAGAAGGTGATCTTGCGAAAGCCTTCAGCCTCGCATTGGGTGCAGTACATGCCATTCGACATATAAAGCCCTTCAAGCGCGGTATTGGTGCCGGGGCTGATTTCAACCTCGGCCTCAAAGATGAAAGGTTCGTCGGGAACGGTGCAGCGCAGCCCGTCGGTGCTGAGGTTGGGTTGAATGATCTGCCCGTCGATCTTAGCGCTGATCAGTTTCAAATCCTCACCGTGCAGAAAGAAATCGCGGCTTGCCGCCTTGGGGTTCGGCCTGAACGCAATACGAGAGATGACACGCGTCTCGGTGGCCCCAAGTTTGAACGTCAGATGGACGTCATCCACCAGATATGCGGGTGGCGTGTAGTCGGACAGGTAGATGGTTTGCGGTGCGGCATCTTTCATGGGACGGTCCTTGGTTGATTGCACTGAACTTAGGTCGCCGGTCTGGGATGTGCCACTGCCAATACCCGTTGCGCCGAAACGAAACAAAATTTTTGAAACCTGCCCGCGGCACGTTATCTGATTTCGCATGCCCAAGATGCGCCGCAAAGCCGATCTGCCCCAGAAAACCTGTGCCACCTGTGGCCGTCCTTTCGCATGGCGCAAAAAGTGGGCCAAGGTCTGGGATGAGGTCCGGTATTGCTCGGACCGCTGCAAAGCGCAGCGCAATACACGCCAGACCGAAGGCGAATAGACAAAACGCCTCCTGCTCAGTTGCCTATCGGAAACTTTCGCACTAACTCCGTTGCGACGCGGCGCCGGTGTGCCGCTGTATGCACAAATTCAAGGAAGGGGCGTTGCCATGACGGATCGCATCGAAAAAGAGGGTCTGAAGGTCGCAACTGAGCTTGCCGACTTCATTGAGACACAGGCGTTGGATGGCACCGGCATTGATGCCGAAACGTTTTGGAAGGGCTTTGCAGGGTTGGTGGCCGAAATGACGCCGCGCAACCGTGCCGCTTTGGCCCGACGCGATGAATTGCAAGCCGCAATTGATGCCTGGCATATCGCCCGACGCGGGCAACCGCTCGACCGCACCGCGTATGAGGCTTTCCTGCGCGAGATTGGCTATCTGCTGGAAGAAGGCGAAGATTTTGCCATTGATACCGCCAACGTCGATCCAGAGATCGCAACGGTCCCCGGCCCGCAACTTGTCGTGCCGATCACCAACGCCCGCTTCGCGCT
>CBDTVH010000114.1:0-6699 GCA_965363665.1 uncultured Yoonia sp.
GACGCTATGTGTCCGCTCGAAACCGGAAAGCCACCAAAGATGAACTCTGGCTTGCCTTCAAGGATTCTCTCTGGGCGATGGTCATTCCGGTTGGCATAATCGGCGGCATCCGTTTTGGTGTGTTCACACCGACCGAAGCCTCAGCCGTCGCCGTCGCCTATGCGCTGATCGTTAGCTTCTTCGTGCTGCGGTCGATGAAACTAAAAGACCTCGGCGAGGTGCTGACGCGCTCCGCGCTTGCCACGTCGGCCGTGCTGTTGCTGGTGGGTGCTGCGGTCGCGTTCAAAACCGTGGTCAGCCTCAGCTATGCGCCACAAATCCTCAGCGACTATATCCTGTCGCTGTCTGAGAACCCGCTGATGCTGCTGTTCCTTATCAACATCCTTCTGTTCATCGTCGGCATGTTCCTTGATGCAGGCCCTGCAATCATCATCCTTGGCCCGATCCTCGGCCCCATCTTCGTCGACCTTGGCGTGCACCCTGTGCACTTCGCCATCATCATGTCGGTCAACCTGACAGTGGGGCTGGCCACGCCACCCATGGGACTGGTCCTATTCGTGGCCAGTACCGTCTCGGGCGAGAAGGTGGAAACCATCGCCAAAGCGATCCTGCCATTTCTTGCGGTGGAAATCCTCGTGATCTTCCTGATCACCTATATCCCCGCCATTTCCATGACAGTGCCTTACCTGACCGGCTTTTTGGGCTGCGGCCCAGAGGTCGGGTTTAGCGCTTGCATTAGCCCGGCACCGGGCATCAACTGACAGCATCAATAAGGGAGAGACTAATGCTGAAACACATCACCAAAATCACGGCGACCGCCGCACTGCTGGCCGCCCCGCTGACAGCATGGGCGGATGCACACACCGAATACACGATCCGCGCGACCGCCAACTCAAACGAAAACGACGAAGACTATGACGGTCTGGTTGTCTTCAAGAACTACGTCGAAGCGGCCTCCAACGGACGCATCGCGGTCGAGTTGTTCATCGGCACGCAGCTTTGCGCCACGGGTGCGGAATGCCTCGAAGGTGTATCCGAGGGTTCCATCGACGTCTACATTTCCACATCGGGCGGTGCTGCTGGCATCTTTCCTTACGTGCAGGTGCTTGACCTGCCCTACCTGATGTCATCGGACCGCGTGGCCGAAGAAGTGCTATCGGGTGATTTCGTCCGCACCATGCGTGACAAGGCGCTAGAGGACAGCGGCAACACCATCCGCCTGATGACCATCGGCAACACCGGCGGCTGGCGCAACTTTGCCAACACCGAACGCCGCGTACAGACGCCGGAGGATATGGCCGGACTGAAGATGCGGGCGGTTGTTGCTGACCTGCCCGTGCAACTGGTCGAAGCCATGGGCGCTTCTGCTACACCTATTCCGTGGCCAGAGCTGTTCACATCGCTGCAAACCGGCGTTGTCGAAGGCACGGCAAACGGCATCACCGACATCATGGGCATGAAATTCCCTGATGCAGGCCTGCAATACCTGACACTGGACGGGCATTCGTACATGGGTGCGCTGTGGTGGATGAACAACGACAACTTCATGGCGATGCCAGAAGACCTGCGCCGCGTTGTTGTTGACGGCTTCTCAGCGCTGCAACAGGCAACATTCGCCTCGCCCAAGCGCAAGTCCATCGAAGCCTATGAAGCCTTCGTTGAAGGCGGCGGCGACATCTACGTCCCATCGCCCGAGGAGAAAGCCGCATTTGCAGAAGCAGCTGCACCGGTCAACGACTGGTTCCGCGAAAATGTCGATGGGGGCGGCGAAATGCTTGACGCGCTGCAAGCAGCCGTGGCCGAGGTCGAGGCCGAACTCGCCGCGGCATATGAAAGCGATCTGAACTAAGGATCAGCGTTTCAAATCAAATAAAAGGGCCGTCCTTCGGGGCGGCCCCTTTTGGTTTTGTGGCATCTACCTGCCATTTTCAAACAATCAAGCGATGCGTCACAAAGAACCTCAGCGCATTGGCCGTGTCATCGCGCAACTGCGCTGCGGCGACATCTGGATAGATTTCCTGCATGACATCAATGATGGCTTCGCCTGACAACGGCTCATCCAGCAGTTTCCAGATGATCGTCGACACCGGATTGAGGCGATGAATTGAAATCCCAAGGCCATCGGCAAGATAAAGGCACGTCTCTGTTTCAACCTCGGTATAGTCCGGTAGCTTGCGATAAACCCCAGTCAAATCAATAGAAACACGTCCCAGCGTCCGCCGTTCCTCAAGCGGAGCAGGTGGCAAGGGCGCTTTATGATCACCCCCAGTCATCTGTGCCGCAGGAAGGTTCTGCAACGCAGCACTTGCGTGCAACAGCGCGGCTGCCTCTTCCACCGCATTGTACCGCAGTTTGAGCACGGGCAATCTGCGCGTGATCGTATCAATGACACGCAGGATCGCCCCGGCGTGAACCTGCCGCCCAAAGTTCTGCGTCACCAACGCCGCCATCGCCTCATCCTGCGGGATCGGCACCAGCGATGCGGCCTCTTTCAGTTCAGAATCACGCTCCAGCACCACAACCGCACCAACCGGCGCAGACGTGCCCGAAAGCGGCAGATCAATCCCATTGAGATAGCCATATTGTTTGTTCGTCGGCCCAATGTGATCGTTGATCCAGTCATGCAACCCGGTGGAGATATGGTCCGGCAGCGGCAACCGCAGGCGTGGCGCAATCCCATTGGCCAGACTGGTAATCACCCCGGTTTCAGCATCAATGTTCAGCGGGACGAAATCGTCCGAGAACACCTCGTGACCCATCTGTGCGAGTGTGGCGGTCAACAGGCTCTTGCCTGCGCGGCGGGCATTTGGAAAAATCACGGTGCGGTCGCCAAACCGCAAAGCTGCCGCATGCAGGCAAAGCAACTCCGGGCGGCTGCGCAACCGTTCCCATGACAGCTCAACGATCAGGTCGCAAACAGCATTGACGGGGTTGTGATGGGCGACAGGGTTGTTGGCCGATGGGGCTTCCAGCCGCCAGTGCTTTTTGCCAGCGGGGCGCAAGGTTGCGAATGGCGCGGTTGTGGCGCCCTCTGGCGCCGACCCGCTTGCGGGCCAAGCCTTCAGGATCGGCTCCAACAGCGACAGCACGACATCAGGGTTGCCCACGCGCAGTGGCGCTTTCAAGCCGTCCAGCCAGATGTCTTGGAATTCTTCATCACGCATAGCAAAACGGCCCCTGTCCAGGGGCCGCAATGTGGTTCAAAAGTCCTGCATAGATCAAGTTAAACCTTCTTTGCAGATGCATCCGATTTAGTCAGGGAGGCAGGCTTTACCGCTGGAGTTATAGGTCCGGCCATCCCAGCTTGTGCCGTCTTCACAGCCGCTTGCGCTGGAGGTCGAGCTTGGACCGCTGGCATCGCTCATTGCGCTTGGCTTGCTTGGTGCGCTCGCATCACTTGCGTCGCTAGGATCGCTTGGCTCGCTCGGTGAGCTTGCGGAGCTGTTCGCCGAAGCGGCAGAAGATGCGCCGCTCGAAGCATGTGCCATCGACATTGTGGTGAATGCGGGTGCTGCATAAGCAACGGCGGCAAGGCCACCAATGCGCGTCAGCAAACCGCGGCGGGAAAGTTCATCTGTCTTTTTGTCAGTCATCGGTCCTGTACTCTCTCTTTTTAAGTGTTCCAAGCACGCCGGAGCGCGCGTTCCAATCAGCCCGTATCGCAGCATTGCGGCGACCCAATGACAGAAAACTGACCCAAAGATGCAGTGCGCCTCAATCTGGCAAAGGTTTAATCGAAAGAAATAAACCGAAGGTATACGCGCAAAATCACACCGGTCGCTGCACGTGAAACATGGATTCTTACCTTATTTTCATGGGGCAAAGCGGTACGATCACCGAAACGGATACATCCAGGCCTTGTAATCGTCGATCAGCACTTCGGCCCTTGCTCGCTCCTCGGTGGTCAGCCGTGGGGTGATCAATTCAAGGGAATCGAGTGCATCCGGATCCCCGCCTATTGCCGATAAAGCGTACCAAAGATAGGCTCTCACCATATCGGGCGCAGGGATCCCGCGCCCCACCTCATAGTACCACCCCAGCCCGGATTGCGCCCCCGCATGCCCCTTCAACGACGCCCGCAAATACCAATCGAACGCCCGCTCGTCGTTGCGTACGACACCAAGGCCAAGGGCGTACATGACACCGATCAATTCCTCGGCTTCGGCATTGCCGGATCGGGCATAGATTTCAAAAAGCGCGCGTGCTTGGGCGTATTCACCCGCCTCCATCAGATCGCGCGCCTCTTCCATATCGGCTTGCGCCGGCGTAGCCAGAAACAGCAAAGCTGCACAGATGTACGTACAGGTTCTGTACGCGTTATGTACGGATTGCATACAGGCCTCCTTGGGCTTTTTCTTGGCGCAAACCTGGCCATGGCGCAGGGGATTTCGGCGGATGATTACATCCCCACCGACCCGGTTCAAGCCCGCATCGGACAGCTGCTTTTTTACGATAAAATCCTGTCAGGGAACAAGAATATCTCTTGCGGGACATGCCATCACCATGATCATGCAGGCGGTGACGGCCTGTCGCTTGGCATCGGCGAAGGCGGCGTCGGCGTGGGCCCCGAACGCACCGCAGGCACAGGCCCCGACGCCATCCGCAAACGCATTCCCCGCAACGCGCCAAGCCTTTGGAATCTTGGCCATAAAGACATTGAAGTCTTGTTCCACGACGGGCGCCTGACACGCTCGGACATCTACGGAAACGGCTTTGATTCCCCTGCCGAAGAATGGCTTCCCCAAGGGCTCGACAACCTTGTCGCAGCCCAGGCGCTTTTCCCCATGGTGGCCCAGTTCGAGATGGCGGGAAATCCCCGCGAAAATGAAATCGCCGGGGCGACGCACGACCGGATAGATATCGCCTGGCCAATCATCGCCAAACGGGTCCGCACGATCCCCGAGTATGGCAAGATGTTTGTGCAAGCCTTTGATCATATTGAGGAACCAGGCGACGTCTCAATCGTCGAAATCGGCAATGCCCTGGGCGCTTTCATCATAAGCGAGTGGCAATCCTACGACAGCCCCTATGACAGGTGGCTGACCGGCACACCGTTGGCAGCAGACGCCGAACGGGGCCGTCAACTGTTCTTTAACAATAGATGTGCATCCTGCCACACAGGTGATTTGTTCACCGATCAAGGCTTTCACGCCCTCGGCCTGCCCGCCTTCGGCCCCGGGCGCACGCGGCAATGGGACCAGATTTCACGCGACGTCGGCCGGATGGCCGAAACCAACCTGTTGGAGGATGCTTATAAATTCAGAACACCATCGCTGCGCAACGTCGCCCTGACCGCACCCTACGGCCACAACGGTGCCTATCCCACACTTGCAGACATGATCCGCCATCATGCAGACCCGCATGGGGCACGCGACACATGGACACCACCATTGGCAAACCTGCCGCAGGCCCCCTGGCTCGCGGCCGCTGATTTCGCGATCCAACAGGACAGCGGCGAAATGGCGCGACAAGCCGCTGCTATCGACCTGCGACCCATTTTGCTGAGCGATGCCGACATCCAAGACCTCGTCGCCTTCCTGCACGCCCTTACCGGCGAAACCGTCGATACCCGTCCCCTTGGACGGCCTGCTACCGTGCCCAGCGGCCTGCCCGTGGATTAAGCCACGACTGGCATTATTATTGGCCCATAAGTATCCCCGCCGGAGGCTCCGACGCCGTCCACAGCGTCAGTCGCGCCTGATCATGACCCCAAGGTCTGCGACATTCGTCCCTGTCGCGTCGATCATCAGCAGATCCCCGGCCTCTTTCAGCGCAGCATAGCTGTCATTGTTGGCCAAAAGCCGATCCACATCACTGATCTTGCTCAAGGTATCCTGATCGACCAGACCACCCGCCGCGTCCGTCGGCCCGTCGCGCCCGTCGCTACCCCCTTGAAGGCATGTCCATTCGGTCCAACCCCGGCGTGCCGCCTCCAGTGCGACGTGCAACGCCAGTTCCTGATTGCGCCCCCCTCGCCCCGTGCCGCGCAACATGACAGTCGTCTCACCACCCCAAACGGTCGTACCGATCACCGCCTGATCGCAGATCATGCGTGCAGCATCGGCCACGTCACCAACTACGGGGTCAGCAATGACATGCGCATCCCCGGCGGCGTCTTTCATCGCCGCAACGCTCTTGGCATTGGAGCCCACCAGTATGTTGCGCGCATCCGGCAAGGATGCGGGCGATTGCGCCGTTCGCAAATGCGCCTGCACGACCGCCGGCACCTTGTTCCAAAGGCCAGCTTTCTTGAGCAGCATGACAGCCTCGCGCGGAGTCCCGATCGGCCCCACAGTCGGCCCGCTGGCAATCGCAGAAAGGTCGTCGCCGATCACATCCGACAGGATCAAGGCCGTCACCTCATTGGGTGCTGCGTGGCGCAAAAGCCCACCCCCTTTGAGGTCAGATAATTGCTGACGGATCAGGTTCATGGCCACGATATCCAGTCCCGCCCCCAGCAACAGTGCATTCACCGTTGCCTTGTCTTCCAATGTTAACGCACCGGCGGGCGCGGGCAGCAATGCTGACCCACCACCCGAAATCAGCGCCAGAACACGCCCCTGGGCTTCATGCAATGCTGCTATGACGGCCCGCGCCGCCGCTGCTCCGTTTGCGTCCGGCACCGGATGTCCGGCGGCCATCACGGCCGCGCCGTCCGACGCGATGACCCAACTGGTCGCCCAGTCCGAGGCATCGAAG
>CBDTVH010000115.1:0-6672 GCA_965363665.1 uncultured Yoonia sp.
GCTGAGAGAGGCCCCGCTGATCGCCGTGTCAGCCATGGCTGAGGTGATCACCGCCTTGCCCAAAAGCGTGACGCCTGCGTCATGATATGAACCGGCAATGCCGTCGCGACGTGCCCACACCCTGCGCGCAAACAAAAGGAGTGGTATGGGCTACGCAGGTTTACTTGGCCACGTCCGGCAGAGGCTGGCTTTGCGTGATTGCCGATATGAATTCCGAGAACAGTTCGCCCTGAGAGCTTATGCGCAATTTCGCGTATATGTTCTTGCGATGAATTCTGACCGTTCCAGACGCAATGCCAAGCATCTTGCCGATTGCGTCCGCCGAGTTTCCGCGCAGCGTGTGTTCGACAACTTCACGTTCGCGCGGGGTCAAGATGCCCTCGCCGATACTCAGGAAGGCCTGTTCGACGTTTTTTTCCAAGCCGGGGGGCTGTCCTTCGCCGCTTTTGGCCGTTGAATGCCAATGCCGCCTGCATGCCGCGTCAATGATTGGCCAAACCGCTCTGAGGGCCTTGATCTCGGCCTTGCTGAACCGGCGTGTTCTGCGCATGAGAGACACGACGATCGAGAGATTATCATGCACGTCGATCAGGTAGCCAACCTCTTCGGCAAGTCCGGTCTGGGCATAGTAGTTGCGAAAGTATTCCCCCTGATAGAATCGATCAGGCGCAATCTCGCTCATCCGCCACAGGCCCGGTGCGACGGTGCCCGTACTTGCCAGAAAGAAGGGATCCAGCAGATAGGGACCTTCAAGGTATTCGTCCACATGCAACCTGCGACGATCATCGGGAAAGTCGTTGAAAAGGGCGAGTGGTGGAGATGTTCCGATGTAGCCAAAAATCACTGTATGGTCGAATTCAACAATATTTCTCAATAGCTTGGAGACGTTCTGAGGCAGCGTTGGTTTTTCAATGCTGTCAATGATCTGCGCGATGTCAGCGCCCCATTCCAACTTCATGACGGTGTTTCCCGGTAACGGTTTCGGGATCGTCTATCACAAATTGCATATTTACAAAAAGGCCTTTCGTTTCGCCAAATAGGGTATCAGCGTAATATGGGTCTCAATGACACAATTAGCTATCTCAGACGTATCCGCACCATATGCTACGGCGTCTCAGCAGGATGGGGTCCCTGTGATCGCCGAACTTCAAGGCGTATCAAAATCCTTCGGTGACCTGCTTGCCGTCAGCCAGGTCGACCTCAGCATATCGTCCGGCGAATTCCTGTCGTTTCTGGGGCCGTCAGGCTGCGGCAAAACAACGTTGCTGCGTATGCTCGCCGGCTTTGAGACACCGACGCAGGGCAGTGTGTTCATTGATGGCCAGAATGTTTCGGGGCTGGCACCTTACCGGCGACCGGTCAATATGGTGTTCCAGAATTACGCGCTGTTTCCGCATCTGACGGTTGGCCAAAACATCGCCTACGGGCTGAACCAACAACGGCCCCGCCCGGGTCGCGATGTGATTGATGAAAAGATACGGCGCACGCTTGAAACGGTCCGGTTGGCAGGTTTCGAAGACCGGCGCATTTGGGAAATGTCGGGTGGGCAACAACAACGTGTCGCCTTGGCGCGGGCGATCGTGAATGAACCGAAACTGTTGTTGCTGGACGAACCTCTGGCCGCCCTGGATCGCAAGCTACGCAAGGAAATGCAGATCGAACTGCAAGACCTGCAACGGCAACTTGGCATTACCTTCGTTTTGGTCACGCACGACCAGGAAGAAGCACTTTCGCTTAGTGATCGGATATGTGTGATCCGCGCGGGCCAGATCGTACAAGTGGGCTCACCGCAAGAGCTTTATGACCGGCCACAAACCCGGTATGTCGCTGATTTCGTGGGCACATCCAACTTTTTCGAAGGACGCGTCGATGCGGTAACTGACACCCGCGCCAAGATCATGCTGGCGGATGGTCAAACATATGACGCCACGTCCAGCGGTGCCGTGGCCTCTGGCGAACAAGGCTGCATGAGCGTGCGTCCGGAACAAATTCGGATGAGCCGGACCTCATCATCTGGCGCGTTGGAGACGATAGTTCAGAACCGGATTTTTCTTGGTGAGCACACCGAATACCTTGTCCGGCACGCCAGCTTGGGAAGCATTGTCGTCATGGCGCCCCGGCAATCCGATGCGGCCCTTCAGGCCCCGTCCAAGGGCGAAACGGTATGGATCGCATGGGACGCTGATGCAGGTCTGATCCTCAAGAATGACTGAATTCCGAAACCTAAACCACAGGGAGACTGCCAAAATGGAAGATCACGGATACATCTCGAAGAAGAAATTCATGCAAGAGCTGCGCCGCTATCAAAATGGGTCGATCACGCGACGACATTTCCTGGGCGTAACCGGTCTTGGTACCGCGACGGCCGTCTTGGGTGCGGCTGTTCCCGGGCTACGCGCCACCCCGGCGATGGCGGAAAGCCACATCGGCGACCGTGTCGTGCTGGCCACCTGGCCAAATTATCATGACCCCGCGAATTTCGATATCTTCACCGAGCAAACCGGCGCCTTCACGCAAATCAATGTGTTCGGCTCCAACGAAGAAATGTTGGCCAAACTGCAGGCTGGCGGCAGTGGGTGGGACGTTTTCGTGCCCACAAACTATACGATCACGACCTATGTCGACGAAGACCTGATCGAGCCGCTGGATGTGTCAAAGCTGCCTAACTATGACGCCAGCGCTTTTGATCCCCGCTTTGCCGATGCAGGCACGGTCGATGGTGTGCTTTACGCTGTGCCGAAAAACTGGGGCACGACAGGGTTTGCCGTGAACACGGACCATACCGGCGGCAATGAGATGGATTCCTGGAAGCACTTTTTTGATCGCACGATGGATGATTTTTCAGGCCGGACCATGGTTCATGACTACCAATTAACCACCATCGGTGCCGCGTTGAATTATCATGGCTATTCCTTCAATTCGGTCGATGAGGCCGAGCTGGCCGATGCCGAAAGGCTGCTGATCGAGGTCAAACCGCACCTCTTTGCAATCTCGTCAGACTATCAGCCTGCGATGCGTTCGGGTGATGCGTGGATGACGATTTGCTGGACGGGTGATGGCAAGCAGTTGAACACGGATATCCCGTCCATCCAGTATGTCCTGGGCAAGGAAGGCGGCGAGCTTTGGAGTGATTATTACGCGATCCCCAAAGGCGCGCCTCATCGGGAAGCGGCTTACGCGCTGATCAACTTCATGCTCGACCCAGAGGTGAACGCACGCGAAGTGCTGGCACATGGCTATCCCGTCGCCGACAGCCGCACCAACGCATTGCTGCCGGAAGAGATTTTGAATGACCCCATTCTCTATCCTGCGGCAGAGCTGTTGAATGCGCTTGAGTTCGGCGCAGCTGCCACATTGACCGACCCGAACCGGGCCGAGCTTCTGGCGCGTTTCAAGTCGGCTTGATCTGAATTGGAAAACGGCAGCCTATGACACAACGCGCACGAAACTGGCTTCTGGTCGCCCCGGCGGGCGCTTGGTTGCTGGTGATGCTTGTGCTGCCGCTTTCTGTCGTTTTCGTTTTCAGCTTCGGAGAGCGGGCACCATCCGGTGGCTATGTGCCCGCTTTCACATTTGAGCAATACGCCAATCTGCCTGCGCGCTTTACGGCGTTCAAGAATACCCTGACGCTGGCGCCATTGGGTACTTTGGCTGCTTTGTTGATCGCCTATCCACTTGCTTATCAGCTTGCGGTGAATACCAGCGACAAATGGAAGACGGTCCTTCTGGTTTTGGTGATCGTGCCGTTCTGGACCTCAATACTGATCCGCAGCTATGCATGGATTTTCATTCTGGGCGGGCGCGGTATTCCTGCCGTTCTTGAAAGTTTGGGGTTGGAAGGCATTCGCCTGATCAATACGCAATTTGCCGTGCTGGTTGGCATCATCTACGGTTATCTGCCGCTGATGGTATTCCCGATCTATGTCAGTCTGGACCGGTTGGACAAACGATTGCTCGAAGCCTCGTCCGACCTTGGCGCGACGCCTTTCACGACGTTCCTGAAAATAACCCTGCCGATGTCGATTTCAGGCATTGCAACGGGTTGCATGCTTGTCTTCATCTTGCTGATGGGTGAATTTCTGATCCCCGCTTTGCTGGGCGGGGGCAAGGTGTTCTTTGTTGGCAATGCGCTGGTTGATCTGTTCTTGCAGTCCCGCAATTGGGCCTACGGATCGGCCGTGGCCGTTATGCTGATCGTCATCATGCTGGTGACTGTGACCCTATACATGCGTCTGATCTCGCGGCTGAATACGCAGCGCGACGATGCGCCGATGATGTGAGGTAAGCATGCGTCTTTACGCCATCTGCGTGTATGTCTTTCTTTACACACCAATCGCAATCATCGCGTTGTTCAGTTTCAGCGCAGGCCGCAGTGCCAGCCAGTTTGAGGGGTTTTCCGTCAAATGGTATGGTCGCGCCCTCGACAATCCATTTGTCATGGATGCGTTGGGAAACAGCCTTTTCGTTGCCTTTGTCTCGGCCACGTTTGCCAGCATTCTGGGCACACTTGCAGCCATTGGACTGCAAGGTATTCGCGGACCAGCGCGCGCATTTTTTGATGCCGTGATCTATATCGCCATCATGATCCCCGGCATCGTGATCGGGATCGCCACGTTGATTGCACTTGTCACGGTTTTTGACGTCGTAAACCCCTGGCTGTCAGCGATCTGGCCCACGGTTGGGGCCGCACCAGTGCTGTCGATGGGCATGGGGTCGTTGATTGCGGCGCATACGATGTTCACCATGGCGCTGGTGATCGTGATCGTCCGTGCGCGGTTGGCCAGCCTTGACGTGGCGCTTAATGAAGCGTCTGCCGATCTTTACGCCACGCCTATTGGAACCTTTCGCCAAGTGACATTGCCGTTGATCGCGCCTGCGGTTCTGGCGGGTTTCCTGCTCAGTTTCACGTTCAGTTTTGACGACTTTATCATCGCCTTCTTCGTGGCGGGTTCCGAGACGACGTTGCCGATCTACATCTTCTCGTCAATCCGCCGCGGCATCACCCCAGAGGTCAATGCGATTGGCACGATGGTCATGCTGGCGTCTCTTGTTTTGTTGATCATAGCGCAACTTATCTTGCGGCGCGGCGATAAACGCTAAGCCGCAATCATAGTGGAGAAGCTGCAATGCTGCTTGCGAACAAAACCGCGTTTGTCACCGGGGCAGGCTCCGGGATCGGTGCCGCCGGTGCGCGGGCCATGGCGCGCGAAGGTGCGCATGTTTTTGTCACGGACCGCAATGGTGAGGCAGCACAGAGTGTCGCGGATGGTATTTCCGATGAGGGCTTCAGCGCGGAAGCCATTGAGGTCGATGTCACCGATGACGCCGCACTTGGCCGTGCTATCGCGTCCGTGGCACAAAGGGCGGGGGGGCTTGATGTGCTTCACTCGCACGCCGGCATCCAAATCGAGGGCACGCTTGAACAAGTGACGGTCGCAGACATGGACGCATCCTGGGCCGTCAATGTCCGGGCGCATTTTGTCGCCGCTCAAGCCGCGATTGCGCCCATGCGCGCCAATGGTGGCGGGAGCATCATCATCACGTCGTCAAATTCGGGCGTACAGATCGACCGTGAAATGATTGCCTACGCCACAACCAAACACGCAGTTCTGGCGATGACCCGCCAGATGGCTGCGGATTACGCCAAGGACAACATTCGGTTCAACGCGCTTTGCCCGGGTTTCATCGACACGCCCTTCAACCGTGGTTTTGAAGCGCAGATGGGCGGGCGTGAAAAGCTTGAAGACTACATTCACACCACGATCCCGATGCAGCGCTTTGGAACCGTTGATGAAATTGCCGACGGTATTGTTTTTCTGGCGTCGGATCGGTCGTCATTCATGACCGGTCATGCGCTGATTATCGACGGCGGCGAAAGTATCTGATGTCTGATAGGGGCAGTGCCGCGCAAGAAGATCAGGTGTGGGTAAATCGGCAACTGATGTGCCGTTGCCCCGTATCCGCGCAGGGCATGGTCGTAGGAATATGGCCGGTCGTCCCGTTGCCGTTGGTAAACCGCAACTCGGGAAGACCGGCCATATCAGATCAGCTTACAGGTTGAGCATGCGCCACAGTTCTGTCAGGGCGGCGTCAGACAATTCGCGTCCGCCGGTCAAAACAGAAAGGCTTTCGCTGGCGGCCGTCTGTGCGTCGACTGCGTCTTCTCTTGTTGCTTCATATTCGTTGGCAGCACTGGTCACCGCATCTTCATATCCGCCCTCTGGAAACTCTTCGAGAACTTCCTCTTCTGTCAGGCCGATCAGGCGCTGGTATTCGGCATAGGCTTCGTCCTGCACCGCGACAGCGTCAGCAAAGTCTTCCTGCGCCATCTTGTACACGTTGAGCTTGCCCGGCATGCTATTGGGCGATGCGTTGGCAAGTGCGTTGGCATTCGCGTGGGCGGCATTCAAACCACGCAGTTCGCGTGCAAGATGGCCACGGCCATTGTTGCCGGGATTGCCGCGTTCTGCCGTGCGCGCATCACTGTTGCCGCGATTTTCGCGATTGCCACGGCCGTTTCCATTGCCGTTCCCGTTGCCGCCACGCTCTGCGAAGGCAGGTGTTGCTGATGCGGTGAATACCGTTGCTGTTGTCATCGAAAGCGTGAGTGCAATGCATGCGGTCTTAACAATTGATCGTGTGTGGATAGCCATATCGTTTCGATCCTCTCGG
>CBDTVH010000116.1:0-6665 GCA_965363665.1 uncultured Yoonia sp.
GCATCGAGGCCGCTGACATTCAAGGCAAACTCATCATTAGGGTATCGAAGAGATGACCATCGTATTCGTGAAGAACCTTATCTTGGCGGCCGTCCTAGCCGCAACGACCGGAGTGGCACGCGCGGAGACGCTTTTGACCAACGTCACGCTTGTGGATATCGAGACCGGGACGCTGGCAGCGGACCAATCTGTTTTGATCCAAGACGGTGTCATCACCGAAGTTGGAGCAAATCTGATGGCCAGTGATGTCACCATAGTGGATGGAAAGGGCGGTTATCTGATCCCGGGCTTATGGGACAGCCACGTGCATATCTTTTCGTCACCAACCGAGCCTGATACCGCACTTCCGCTCTACGTGATCAACGGGGTCACGGGCATCCGCGATATGGGGGCTTTGTGGTCAATAGCACAGCAGCAGGCCCTGCAGGCGCAGATTGAAAGCGGCGAGGTTTTGGGCCCGCGGCTGATCCTGTCGGGCGCTTGGGTTGATGGAAGCCCCGGGTCGTGGCCGGGCATGTTCCTTGCCGATACACCCGATGATGCGCGTACCGTCGTCGCCCAGATTGCCGCTGAAGGCTGGGCCGCCGTGAAGTCGTATTCAATGTTGACCGAGGAGACTTATCTGGCCCTCGCGGAGGCGGCCACTGAATATGGTTTGCCGCTGGTTGGACATATCCCCGAACCGGTCGCACTCGGCACGGCCATCGCAGCTGGTCAGGACGGGATGGAGCACTTTGGACGCGTCCCTATGGCGTGTTCGACCGATGAGGAACGCATGTTGAATGATTTGCGCGCAGCGATGCAGGATGATGCGGGGCAAGCGCGACTGTTCGAGATCATGGCCGCGCGCAATGCCATCATTCTGGACACATGGGACGCGGCCCTTTGTATGCGGGTGCTGGCGCGAATGGCGGATGTGGGCCTTCATGTCAGCCCCACGCTTGTCGTTGCGAACTTCTATACAGGGAACTGGCCTGCTGCCGATACGCCACGTATGCGCATGCTGCCACCTGAGGTGCGCGCGGGATGGAACCAGCCCGATTTCAGGCTGGACGCAATGACCGATGAGGTCCGCACGCTGGCTGAGCAGAGTATCGCGCTTGATCGGCGCACCTTTGCGATGGCCCATGAAGCGGGCGTGCCGATCCTTGCGTCATCCGATGCATCCTTTGCCAACCCCTATCTGTTTCACGGATTTTCCCTGCTGGATGAGTTGGACATCTACGTCGAGACGGGCTTGACCCCGCGCGAGGCGCTTTATACCGCAACTGTCGCACCACCGCGTTTTTTCAACCTGAGCGATCAGGATGGAACCATTGCCGTTGGGCACAGGGCCGATCTGGTGTTGCTGGATGCCAACCCGCTTGAGGGTCTTGCCACGTTGCGCAAACCCTTGGCCGTCATCATCGCGGGCAAGGTGCTGGACCGCGCCGCCCTAGATGCGATGGAGGCGGCGCTTCTGCGTGCAGGGGAATGATGGTTGCTGTCGTGTCCCGTCGTTTTCAGCGATGAAAACAGCTGCGCCGCTCATTGGGATGAATAAAAGCTTCGACAGACAAACCGTTTTACCCCCGCCAGGACCCTTTCACTGGTCATGGCGCGGGCTTTGGAAAGGTAATCCTTGTCACATCAGCAATGAAGAAGGGAAAATATGCGTCCTTGCCGAACATATTTCCGGCCTCTACGTGAAATGGCAGGCGATAGCCTTCGACATCGCGAAAATCCGACATGACAGCGCCGAACGGTTGCAACCTGTGCACACCCTCAGGGTTGGCATTGGTCCAGCGCTGGAACACGATTTCAACAGGCCGCCCTTCGGCATCGACCGTGACGTCGACGGCTTGTTCAAGGTCACCGTGCCTGACAATGACCTGCGCTGTGTTTTCGTCGATGGGTTCCCACGTCACCGTCGGCCCCGGCAACACAGTGGCCGGCGCCCAAATCAACGCCTCGGAAATGTATCGCCCGTAGGCCGAGCGCATGTGGTCTGCATCACCACCAAAGCGCGCGACCGGCGCAAGTCCCGCCAGCCAAAACCGTGTCCAGCGACCGCTGTCCGATCCCGACATGCGCAAAATCCCTGAACCGCCTGACATCTTCCACACAAAGCCCTCGGGTGCGGCCAGAACCTGCGTGGCTGTCATGTCCAGATAGTTGGGTGCGTCTTTGGTTCCGAGCGAAAACTGTCCGTCCATTTCGATCTGCGCAACGGTGTAGAGCGGGGTGCCCACAGCAATCATGAAGCTGAAATATCGTCGTGCGGGTTCCGGCAAGTCCGCTACCATTTCCGGCCTGAACCGCGCTGGGCTTGATGGCTGCAAGGCGATCAGCCTCTCCATCTCAGTCCTGTCGGCGCGATGATCAAACATCCGCCAACCCAAAAGTCCCGCAACCGCGACGGCGAGAATAACAGCGATCCAGGTCAGGAACATGCGCATATCCTTACTCTCTTCATAAACGGCTACGAGGGAACAACTTCCGTCAAGCCTTTGTCGCGCGAGAACATGATATCGCGATGGACCCAAAGCAACAGAACGGCCAAGGCGAGGTTGAGATAGTTTTCCCAGGGCTGGGCCTCGGGCCAGAAGGCGATATTCAACTGCCAGTGGATCAGGATCGGGAACAGCAGGTTGCCGTTGGTTTTATTGTAAACGACAGCCATCAAGACCCCGACCGACGTGACCCCGATGATGAACGGCAGCATTGACCAAGCTGTATGCGGTGTTCCGTCAAGGAAAAACGCCGGGATATGCCAGACCGCCCAGAGAAACCCGATGATCACGCCTGCCAAGGCTGGCGTCATGATCCGTTGCATCAATGGCAACAGAAAGCCGCGCCAGCCGAATTCTTCCACCGGACCCAGAAACAGCATGAAAAGAGAGATGCCCAAGACGCCCCAGAACGGTTTTGAGACAAGCCATTCGCCCATTGGCGCGCCATTAAGCATGGCCCCGACGATTTTGACTGCTGGCAATCCGAGCAGCACAAAAGCCCACCAACCCCACGTGGCGTTTACGTGGAACAGTCGGCTGAAATACCGGCGTAATTCCCCAAATCCTGAACCGATCACAATGAGTGCCATGGCAACCAGACCCGGGGACCACACCGCCAGAATATAAAGCGGATGGGTCACGCTCATCGGGCCCAGAAACGCAGGGATGTATTGCGGCAACATGATGAACAGCGTCACGATGCCCCATGTTGCGCCGAAGGTCAGAAGAACGAACGGGATGATATATCCGGTGCGGATATCGTCGCTGTGGCGATCTGCATAACTGTGTGTCGGGGTCATGATACGCCTCACTCTCGTCCACTTTAACGCGACTGATACTGATTTTGACGGGGCGCAATTTGACAAAAATCAACGGCCCCATCCCCCGCCGTATGTCCTGTGCCAAAATCAACTCAGGCGCCAACGCTTGCCCGTCGAAATGTCGCCGATCGGGATAGCGTCCTTGATTCCAGCGTTGATCATGAAAAAGGGGCCGCGGCTTTCGCCAGCGGCCCCTGAACGCTGATGCAAGATGCTTTAGTGCGTGAACTTCTTGATCTCGCCGGACTTCAGCCGCGCGCTGTAGGAGTTCAATTCTTTGCGCACGACCTTCATCAGGAAGTACAGGCAGAAGATGTTGACCACCGCCATCGCAAAGATCGCCGCATCAGAAAAGTCGATGACGGGCCCAAGGCTGGCCGCCGCACCGATCACGATGAAGGCGCAGAAGATCAGCTTGAAGACCAACTCGGTCGTTTTGCCTTCGCCAAACAGATAGGTCCACGCTTTCAACCCGTAATACGACCATGAGATCATGGTTGAGAAGGCAAACAGGATCACCGCGACCGCCAGAACGAACGGGAACCAGCTGATGGCTGATCCAAAGGCGGCCGATGTCAAGGCAACACCACCGTTGTCACCAATCGTCGCGATGGCCGTTCCAGCTTCGTTCAGCACGTAGTTGCCTGTTGCTTGATCAATGATCAACTGCTGCGAGATGATGATGACCAAGGCCGTCATGGTGCAGATCACAACCGTGTCGATCAGCGGTTCCAGCAAGGAAACAAAGCCTTCGGTGATCGGCTCTTTTGTTCTTACCGCAGAGTGTGCGATTGCCGCTGAACCGACGCCCGCCTCGTTCGAGAACGCGGCACGCTTGAAGCCCTGGATCAACGCGCCGACGAAACCGCCTGCAACACCAAGACCGGTAAAGGCACCTGCAAATATCTGACCAAAGGCCCAGCCGATCATGTCGTAGTTCACGATCAAAACCACGATCGCGGCGCCGACATAAAGGATACCCATGAACGGCACGACTTTTTCGGTCACGCGTGCGATGGATTTAATACCACCCACGATGACCGCGAACACGACCCCGGCAAAGACGAGGCCGGTGATCCAGCCCGGGAAATCACCAGTGATCTGTGTGATCTGCGCATGCGCCTGGTTGGCCTGGAACATGTTTCCACCGCCCAAGGCACCAAGGATACAAAAGACCGAGAACAAGACGGCAAGGATTTTACCACCCGGCAGCCCCAATTCATCAAACCCCTTCGAGATATAGTACATCGGACCACCTGAAACGGTGCCATCGGGGTATTCGTTGCGGTACTTCACACCCAGCGTACATTCGGTGAACTTGGAGGCCATGCCCAGCAGACCCGCCAGGATCATCCAGAACGTCGCACCCGGACCACCGATACCGACCGCCACGGCAACACCTGCGATGTTACCAAGGCCAACGGTACCCGACAATGCCGTTGCAAGCGCCTGAAAGTGACTGACTTCGCCTGCGTCGTTCGGGTCGGAATAGTCGCCCTTGACCAGGCTGATGGCATGGCCAAAAAACCGGAACTGCACGGCGGCAAAGTAAATCGTAAAGACGGTGGCACCGATCACCAACCACATCACGATCCAAGGAAAGTTGGTGCCGGGGATCGACATGAAGATAAAGTTGACGAACCACCCTGTCGCATTGGCAAACGCCTCATTGACGCGCGCATCCAACGACAGCGCGGCCTCTTGAGCCTGAGCAGGCGCCGTAACGGCAAGATAGGCGAAGGCCGCCAGAAATATTGCGTAAATCTTTTTCATGTGACCTGATCCTTATGCGACAACAGTGACAGGAACGCGGGCGTTCATCACAAGGTTTGCGGTTGAACTGCCAAACAGGCGCGACGTCAGACCACCTGCACTGGAGCGCGCCACGATAATCTGGGACGCGCCTTCAGAATGGGCGATTTCGTCGATCGTGTCGGCGACATCGCCATGGCGGACAATTGCCCGCGCAGAAAGTCCGGCCTTTCTCAGAGAGGCGACGGCAGGTTCCACAACCCGTTCCATTGCGATTGAAATCTCTTCTTCGCGCCTTTTATGCCGCTCTGCATTTTCTTCGGCTGTCTGGAAGGAAAATGGCGACCATTCGATCACATAGACGACGATCAGTTCACAACTGTTACTTTTTTCAGCTAAGCTTTTGGCAAACTCAAGGGCTTTTTCCCCTGAACTTTGTCCATCAAGTCCAATAACTAATTTCATTATTTTGTCCCCGTTGTTAGTCTTTTGATCAGGCTTTGTTAAGGAGAAGGCGCACAATGCCGCACTTTTTCCATACTGCCTGACAGGACGCTAGCGAATGAAGGTCGACCGGTCCAACAGTTTGTCAGCAAAGAGAAAAGCCAAAATCTGCTGATTTGGGCTGCTGGGCAGCCGTAAAAGACGGGCCTCAAGGTGCGGTTTTCGCAAACAAGGCAGCATCCAGAACCAGATCGAGCCAGTGATCGTCTGACCGAAACAAGGATCTGGAATTGGGTGCGTGAGACATTGCGTTTGACGATGTGACCCAAAGCCTCTAACCATTGCTTTACCAGGGGCGCTGAAAAGCTGAGACGTACCCTTTGAACCTGAACCAGATAATGCTGGCGGAGGGAGGTCGTATGTTTCTTAGCGCTACATACCGCATGCCTCTTTTTGTCCGCGAAAAGAGGAATGATCATGGCCGCCCCAGACCTGCTGACAGCCTTGCGTGACCAAAAACCCTTGGTGCATTGCATCACAAACTATGTGGCGATGAATGTCGCGGCGAACGTCGTTTTGGCGGCAGGTGCGTCGCCCGCGATGGTGCACGCGCCAGAAGAAATCGCCGCGTTCACGCCGGTCTGTGGCGCATTGACGATCAACATCGGCACCCTGTCCGCGCCTTGGCAGGCCAGTATGATGACGGCGGCAACGGTCGCCAATTCCCATGATATCCCATGGGTTCTTGATCCGGTTGCGCATTTCATCTCGGACTACCGCAAAAGCGCGGCACAGGGTTTGCTGGACCTGCGTCCGGCAATCGTGCGCGGCAATGCATCAGAAATACTGGCTTTGGCTGGCGAAGCGGGGGCCGGCAAGGGCGTGGATAGCGGCGACAGTGTGGACGCCGCCCAAGGTGCGGCGAGGGCGCTTGCGGCACAATTGGGCACAGTCGTAGCGATCACCGGGCCGGTGGACTATTTGACTGACGGCACACAAGAGGCGCATGTCGCGGGTGGCTCGCCGTTGATGCCGCAAATGACCGCCTTGGGCTGTTCGCAGACCGCTTTGATGGGCGCATATGCCGCCACAGGTCCGGCATTTGACGCAGCCCTTGCCGCCCTTCAAAAGGCGCACGCCATCGGCGGAGATCATT
>CBDTVH010000117.1:0-6649 GCA_965363665.1 uncultured Yoonia sp.
GCCGCAAAAGGCGCAAGCCCGCTATTGGCCAGCTCAATGCCAATCGACCGGCTGTTCACATCGGTGACGTTGCCCCACGCCCCAGCACCCGCGTGCCAGGCACGCATTGCTTCGGGGACCAGCGACATCACCTCGCCATCCTCGGCGATCAGGTAATGGGCTGACACCTCGGCATCAGGATTGCACAGCGTTTGGGCGGCCGCCTGCGTGGACGCCATTGCGGTATAATGTATCACGACAATATCCGGGGTCGCCCCAGCGCGCCGCGGCCCGCAATTGGGCGATTGTCGCGTTGTCAGTCTCAGTTGCGCATAGCCTGAATAAACGGAGCTGGGTCCCAGCCACAGGCAAACCCGTCACCATCGGGGTCAATGCCACGCCGGTCACGCTCTGGCCCGCCGCGCGCGAGGAAATCGCGCTGCGCATCATCGGCTGTCGCATAGACAGCACAGTTGCGGCGGAACCGGCCATCACCGGACAACA
The DNA here is from genome assembly GCA_965363665.1 of uncultured Yoonia sp. Lineage (GTDB taxonomy): Bacteria > Pseudomonadota > Alphaproteobacteria > Rhodobacterales > Rhodobacteraceae > Yoonia. The sequence continues at coordinate 484 of CBDTVH010000117.1, forward strand.
GCGAACGGCTATACCATTCCTGCCCTTTCACATTCGGCGCATTCAGCGCGTATTCGACAATGTTCGGGCCGGTGTTAGCCGGGCGGTCCGGCAGAGCTGTCGGTGCAATCTGCTCACGCGCGGCGGCCTGCGCGGCACGGCGTTGCGCGTCGCTTTCGATGGTTTCACGGCCCGAAACGGCATCAAAGCTTTGCTCATCCGAAAGCCCAACGCTGGAATTCGCCAATGCTGGCGCTGGATTGCCGGGTGAGGCCTGGACACCCAGTCTGCGCTCAGGATCGTTGACGATACCCGCTGTTGGCGTCGGCATAGGTGGTGACGCCTGCGTGCCAATGCCTGCCCGCGCCAGCTCACTGGAAGGAATTGCCGTGGTCTGGTTGATTGGTTGTTGTGATGTGATCGTGTTGACCCGTGGTGCCGGCACGATCGTGCCACGCGGCGCGGTCAACTGCGCTTCACGGCGCGCGCGTTCCAGCTCGAAATCCGAGAATTCATCGAAGCCCACGCCCCGTTCCGTTGGCACAACACGGGGTGAACACGCGGCAAGCCCGATCAAGGTCACCGCAATCAGAACGCCTGTTTTCATTGTCCGTCACCTGTCAGACTGCATTTTGTTTTAAGAAAGTTTACCACCACTTCACCGGTTTGGCCACAAATCCCGCCGATTGCTCTAGGCTATAGGCCACGTTGAGCAATTCGCCCTCTTCCCAGGGCCGCCCGATCAGTTGCAAACCCAATGGCAGCCCCTGCGCATCCTGCCCCGTCGGCACTGCAATGCCAGGCAGGCCGGCAAGGTTCACGGTCACGGTAAACACATCGTTGAGGTACATCTGGATCGGATCGGCATCCGTCATTTCACCCAACCCAAAGGCCGCAGAGGGCGTCGCAGGCGTCAGGATCGCATCGACCCCATCGGCAAACGCCTTGTCAAAGTCCTGTTTGATCAGCGCCCGCACCCGGCGCGCCCGATTGTAATAGGCGTCGTAAAAGCCAGCAGACAGCACATAGGTGCCAACCATGACACGCCGTTGCACCTCGGGTCCGAACCCTTCGGCGCGGGTCTTTTCATACATCTCGGTGATACCGTCACCCTGCGCCAGCTTGGCGCGGTGGCCAAAGCGTACGCCATCGTAGCGCGCCAGGTTGGAAGATGCCTCGGCCGGTGCGATCACGTAGTAGGCGGGCAGCGCGTATTTTGTATGCGGCAGCGTGATATCAACAATCTTGGCACCTGCATCTTTCAGCATGGTTGCGCCGTTTTCCCACAGCTTTTCGATCTCCGCAGGCATCCCGTCCATTCGGTACTCTTTCGGGATACCGATGGTCTTGCCGCGAATGTCGCCTGTGAGGGCGGCTTCGAAATCGGGCACCGGCAAATCAGCGCTGGTGCTGTCGAGCGGGTCGTGCCCTGACATCGCGGTGAGCATGATGGCCGCATCACGTACGTCTTTCGTCATCGGGCCTGCTTGGTCCAGCGACGAGGCGAAGGCCACAATGCCCCAACGCGATACGCGCCCATAGGTGGGCTTCAGTCCCGTAATGCCGACAAAGGCCGCGGGCTGTCGGATGGACCCGCCGGTATCTGTACCAGTGGCCGCTAGGCAAAGATCAGCGGCAACCGCACTGGCTGACCCACCCGAGGATCCACCGGGCGTCAGTGCCGCGTCATCATTCCCACGACGCCACGGGTTGACCGCATTGCCATAAACGGACGTCTCATTCGACGATCCCATCGCGAACTCATCCATGTTGAGCTTGCCCAGCATGACAGCGCCCGCATCGAACAGTTGACTGGTGATGGTGCTTTCGTACTCGGGTTTGAAACCTTCGAGGATACGCGACGCGGCCTGCGATGGCACACCCTTGGTGCAAAACAGGTCTTTGATCCCCAGCGGAATACCGCACATATCGGGGGCATCGCCAGCCTTGATCCGGGTATCAGCGGCAGCGGCCTGCTTCTGCGCGATCTCCGGTGTATGGTGCACGAAAGCGCCCAGCGCGTCTGCACCTTCTATGGCGGTCAGACAGGCAGAGGTGATCTCGGCGCTGGTGGTTTCGCCCTTGCGCATCGCGTCACGGGCCTGGGCGATGGTCAGTTTCGTCAGCTCAGACATTATTCCACCACCTTCGGCACGGCAAAGAACCCTTCACGGGCATCAGGCGCGTTCTTCAGAACGGCCTCTTGCTGGTTGCCGTCTGTCACAACGTCCTCGCGGCGTTTCAGACGCTGCGGCGTGACGGACGTCATTGGCTCAACACCCTCAACATCAACTTCGTTGAGTTGCTCGATAAACCCAAGGATCGCGCTGAATTCCGATGCCAGCGCTGGCAATGCGTCGTCTTCCACCTTGATGCGGGCCAACTTGGCCACGCGGCGGGCGGTTTCGGTGTCAATCGACATAAGGAAACTCTCCGGTAAATCTTTGTGCAGCGTTTAGCGGTCTGCGGGGCCAGTCGCAAGCATATGGCGGATGTAAACATGGATCATCCAGCCCAACATGACCCCATTCAGGATGTGCCAAGCGAAATGGGTGCCAATCGGGATCACATCGCACAGAATTTCGTCAAGTGATCGGATGGTGATGGAGAGGCAAAGCAGGGCTGCGCCCAACAGGAAACCTTGGGCGATTCCCGGTCTTTTGCGCAGGAACACGGCATAAAGGACCAGCAAGATCGGCACCGTCCAATAGAAATTGGAAATCGCGATGAACGGGATCTGGTTGAAGATCGGAACCAGCGCCGCAGCATAGGGGATAAAGAGTGCCGTGGCAAAAACCGCGTACCAACGCCCCATCGGGACGATGTCACGGTTCACCACAAAGAGGTAGACAAGGATGAAGATGCCAATTGGCACCACATCCGCGACAGAGGCCCAGATCGTCGCATGGGTGTGGAACAGGAAACTGCCAATTCCGATCACGAACAGGATAAAGGAGAGCACCCGCGCCATCGGCACACGGCCGCTGCGACGCCAAAAGATGATGGCCGCAATGATGAACGCCAGATTGGTGACGGCATTCAACGGCTCGGACCAATAGCTGAAATCCGTGCGCTCGCAATAGCCGTCTACCTGTTCGAACCAGTCCACTTGCGTCCTCGTCTTTTGCGCCTATCCTGACGACAAAGCGATGGAGGGCAATATGAAAATCACCTGGCTGGGACACGCGAGTTTTCGGATCGAGATCGAAGGAGCGGTGCTGTTGATCGACCCATGGCTTGAGGGCAATCCATCTTTCCCCAACGATCATCGCGCGGCGGCTTTGGCCGGTGCAACGCACATCGTACTGACCCATGGGCATTTCGACCACACCTCAGAGGTCGATGCCATCGCCAAAGAGACCGGTGCCCCTGTCGTTGGCATCCCGGAACTCTGCGCGATCTTTGATGCGCATGAGACGATCGAATTCAATAAGGGGGGCACGGTCGATCTGAATGGGGCGATGGTGTCGATGGTACAGGCGACACATTCATCGTCCGTTGGGTCCGCCTATGCGGGCACTGAATCCGGCTACATGATCAAGGGCGAAGGACATATGGTCTATGTCAGCGGCGATACTGATATCATGGCTGATATGGATTGGATGGGGGATTTCTATAACCCTGACATCGGTATCCTGTGCTGCGGCGGCCATTACACCATGGGGATGGAAGGCGCGGCATACGCGGCCAAGCGGTACTTCGACTTCAAAACGATAATCCCCTGCCACTACGGCACCTTCCCTTTGCTGGCGCAATCCGCACAGCCGCTGGTGGATGCATTGCCGGACGTGGATGTCCGCACGCCTGAAGTGATGGAAAACCTGGTGTTCTGAGGCACCGAAGCGCCCAGAGCAACAAAGTTACCCATCTGGATTTTGGGCGCGCCAGACCTCGATTTCTTTTCTTACCCGCAACGATTGCGTTGCCTGATCTCTGAGGTCCGGTGACAGGGCGTTTTCGGATATGTCTTTCAGCGTCGCGTCGTAATGTAGTGATTCCTCCAGTCCCCAGATGACATAGAGAAGATATAGGCTCACAACTTCGTCCTTCTTCCAGTGAGACCGCAGGTACTCGGCCGCGTTCTCCTCCAATCCGGGGACACACGCCGCCTGTTTCAAGATATACGCATGACGCCAAGCATTCGTGACCTCACCTTCAATTCTGCGAAAGACTTCGTGGGCCAGCGTGTCTCGCGCCTCTTGCCAGACACGCAGTTCCTTTATTGATTTGGCCCCCGCGGCGACAGCAAGGTTTTCCTTGAAGGTCAAAAATGCCTCTACATTGGTCAGCCAGTCGGCACCGCCGGAAATACACTCGCGCTCAAAAAAGAATTTCAGAGCCAAGCTGGCCTCCGACGACAGATCATCATCGCCATCCTGTACAAGGTCGAGAAGCGTAAGGAGGATTGGGGGAACGCCGGAGGTAGTAGTTGATGCACTTTTTTGTATCATATCATGCCTCAAATCCATTTGCGATCCGCAGTGGTGTTACCGTAAGTCGGAAAGACGCCCAATCAAAGGACCCGTTAAAAGCGGCCGAGCTAAACCTCGCTTATCGCCGCTTAACAAAAAACGCCTTCAGCAGCTCCTCTGACGCCTGCGCATCAATGCCGTCATAAACCTCTGGCACATGATGACACTGCGGATGGCTGAACACACGCGGCCCCTGTGCAACGCCACCTGATTTGGGGTCTGCCGCACCATAATACAGGCGCGCAATCCGCGCATTGCTGATTGCGGCGGCACACATCGGGCAAGGCTCCAACGTGACGTAAAGGTCATAATCCGTCAGCCGCTCTTGTCCCAAAGCCGCACATGCCGCCCGGATCGCCAGCATCTCGGCGTGGGCTGTTGGGTCGTTCAATTCCCGCGTCCGGTTGCCCGCTTTTGCGACCACGCCCCCGGGTCCGACGATAACAGCACCAACGGGAACCTCACCGCGCGCGGCGGCGGCTCGGGCCTCGTCCAGGGCCACATGCATATGCGTGCGAAAATCCATGTCCTTTGCATGCACTGCCTCTGCTATCGCTGGCAAGGGGCGATCAAAGCGGATATGGGGGCTGTCATGAACACCGAAACACCACCACCCGGCGACCGCATCGCCAAAGTCCTGTCCCGCGCGGGCATAGCCAGCCGCCGCGAAGCCGAGCGTATGATCGAAGACGGGCGCGTCAGCGTGAATGGCAAAACCATCACCAGCCCGGCGTTGAACGTGACCGCAGACGACCGGATCGTCGTAGACGGCAAACAGGTGGGCGAACCTGATCCGCCCCGCATCTGGCTGTATCACAAGCCTGCGGGGTTGGTGACAACGGAACGGGACGAAAAAGACCGGCCAACCGTGTTTGCATCCCTGCCAGAGGATATGCCGCGCGTGATGTCCGTGGGGCGTCTGGACCTGAACTCCGAAGGCCTGCTGCTGCTGACGAACGATGGCGAGGTGAAGCGCAAGCTGGAACTGCCCTCAACCGGCTGGCTGCGCCGCTACCGTGTGCGCATTAACGGGTCTGTCAGCGAAGCCAAACTGGATGAATTGCGCGCCGGGATCGAGGTGGAAGGCATCCGCTATCAGCCGATGGTCGTGACCTTTGACCGCCAGCAAGGGGCCAACGCATGGCTGACTGTTAGCCTGCGCGAAGGTAAGAACCGCGAAATCAGGCGGGCGATGGGCGCAATTGGTGTCACGGTGAACCGCTTGATCCGCGTCAGTTACGGACCCTTCCAATTGGCGGCCCTCAAGCCGGGCGAAGTGGAAGAGCTCAAACAGCGCGTCGTGCGCGATCAGTTGGGCCTTTCCGACAAACCGACACCGAAACGTGTCCGAAAGCCAGTCAACCGCCCCACAAGGGGGAAAAAGCGGCCCAGTTGAACCTTGTTCTGTCAGATGCGTTGTGCATGCTGGACTGAAGACACTCTTCCGGGGACATCGCTTTGGCCGATCTTCTGACGTTTGAAAACGCTTTCGACCTGATCATGCTGCGCTGTTCGCAAGCGGGACGCCGAATGGGCTGGCTTGCAGAAACACTCGCAATGCGCACCTTTCCACCCTATCTGAAACGATGAACAAACTGGCGGAGTAACGCGAAAATGGTGCGGTTGATCCTTATTGTTGCCTTTGTGGCCGTGGTTGCGATTGCAATTACCGCGGTGCTGGGGACAATGATGGCCGTTGCCAAGACGACCGCCGG
>CBDTVH010000118.1:0-6550 GCA_965363665.1 uncultured Yoonia sp.
CAAGTGTCTGCCATTGCTTTGGCAGATCCCCGCCCGCCCGCAGTCCGCGCCCGGCGGCCACGATAATTGCTGCTGTGGTCATCTTGAATCCATCCTGTTCGCCCACAGGTTTAGGGCGCGGCAAGCCGTGACGCAATTCGACAGTTTTGGGGGCAATTTGCGCAATAATTAGGCATATGCCAATTATGCGGGAGAAAATGCGCCGGATTTCGTTGAGGAAACAGGCCGTTGCCCCTAAACCATGCGCAACGCGCAACAGATAAGCGAATGATTATTCCTTTGGCACAGACCGAATCTTTGGTTCTTGATACCGTGGCTTTGACCCCGCCCGTCGCGCTCGCGCCGTTGGCGGGTATCACGGATCTGCCATTTCGACAGCTGGTCGCCTCATTCGGGGCGGGCTGGGTCGTCAGCGAAATGGTCGCCAGTCAGGAAATGGTGCAAGCCAAACCCGGCGTGCGGGAACGTGCGGAGTTGGGATATGATCAAGCCGGAACTGCCGTGCAAATCGCCGGTCGCGAAGCCTATTGGATGGCCGAGGCCGCGCGCATGGCTGCTGGCAATGGCGCGGCGATCATCGACATCAATATGGGATGTCCCGCCAAGAAGGTGACCAACGGCTATTCGGGTTCTGCACTGCTGCGCACGCCGGATCACGCGCTCAGCCTGATCGAGGCGGTGGTGAATGCCGTCGATGTGCCGGTGACGCTGAAGACGCGTCTGGGATGGGATGAAGATAGCCTCAACGCGGCTGACGTGGCCCGACGCGCGCAGGATGCGGGTATCAGGCTGGTCACGATCCATGGGCGCACACGGTGTCAGTTCTATAAGGGCGCTGCCGACTGGCGCGCCATTCGCAAGATCAAGGATGCCGTGTCAATCCCCGTTATTGCCAATGGTGATATCGTCGATGCGTGCACCGCGCAGCAGGCGTTGAACCTGTCTGGCGCGGATGGCGTGATGATTGGACGTGGTGCGCAGGGGCGGCCCTGGGTGCTGGCCGAGGTGTCAGCGGTACTGCACGGCACGCCCAGGCCCGATATCCCCCAGGGGGCGGCGCTGATCGAAATGGTCTGCCAGCATTATGAGGCGATGTTGTCTTTCTACGGCGACGCATTGGGCCGCAAGGTCGCGCGTAAGCATCTGGGCTGGTATATGGACGATGCGGGAACCGAACCAAGCTTGCGCAAAGCGATCCTGACCCACGCCAACCCCGCAGATGTATTACGCGATCTGCCGATGGCGTTGGACATGCAGGTGGCCGCATGATCCTGGGACAGGCGCTCTGGTCATCGCTTCCGGTCCCGTCATTGATGCTGGATGGCGATGACCTGATCATCATGAGCAACCCTGCCGCCGAGAGTTTCCTGAATTTGTCGTCAAAGGCGCTTCTGGGCCAGAAGTTGTGGGAAAAGGTGATGATTGACGCGCCGTTGGAGGCGCCCTTCAGTCGTGCGCGCCAAAACCGCACGTCGCTGTTTGTCAACGATGTGGATGTAGGCAGCGGGGAACGCGCGCCGATGTTGTGCAATCTGCAGTTCGCGCCGCTACAGGGCAGCGAAGACACGATGATCGTGATGATCAGCCCGCGCGAGATTGCCAGCCGGATCAATCAGAACCATTCCTCTGGTAAAGCTGCGAAATCTGCCATTGGTATGGCCGAAATGCTGGCCCATGAAATAAAGAACCCGCTGGCAGGTATCACCGGAGCAGCACAGTTGCTGTCGATGGGCTTGTCTTCTGAAGATCAGGAAATGACCGATTTGATCGTGGAAGAAAGCCGCCGCATCGTGAAGCTGCTGGAACAGGTCGAACAGTTCGGCAATCTGCGCAAGCCGCTGCTGAAACCTGTGAACATCCACGATGTGCTTGACCGCGCACGCCAGTCTGCCGCTGTCGGCTTTGGCGCGCATATGCTGTTCGTGGAAGACTATGATCCATCTTTGCCGCAGACCCTGGCGGATGGTGATCAGCTTTTGCAGGTCTTTCTGAACCTGCTGAAAAATGCATCGGAAGCGGGTGGCGAAGCCGGCACCATCCGGTTGCGCACGTTCTATGACACGTCGCTGCGTGTGCATCGGTCAGACGGGACACAGGCGCGTCTGCCTTTGCAGGTCGAGATTATCGACGATGGGCCCGGCCTGCCGCGCGAGATTGCAGATGACATTTTTGAACCCTTCGTATCGGGCAAAGAAAACGGCACCGGCCTTGGTTTGGCCCTGGTGTCAAAATTAATAGGTGATGCGGGCGGATGGATTTCGGTGGACAGCGTGCCGGGGCGCACGGTGTTTCGGATATCATTGCCGGTCGTGCCAAAAGACTATGAAACAGGAGAAGATTGATGGACGGGACAGTTCTTGTTGCCGATGACGACCGCACGATCCGTACCGTGTTGACACAAGCCCTGACCCGGGCGGGGTGCAAGGTGCATGCGACATCTTCGATCGTCACCCTGATGCGGTGGGTCGATGAGGGCAAAGGCGATCTGGTCATTTCTGATGTGGTCATGCCGGATGGCAATGGGTTGGATCAACTGCCCAAGATCGCTGAAGCGCGCCCCGGTCTGCCGGTCATCGTGATCTCGGCGCAGAACACCATCATGACGGCCATTCAGGCGGCCGAGGCTGACGCCTATGATTATCTGCCCAAGCCGTTTGATCTGCCCGATTTGATGAAACGTGCCGCCCGCGCGTTGGAGGTCAAGCGCCGCGCGCCGCAGACCCGTGCGCCTGACGTCACATCGACCGAGCAAGGGGGGGACCTGCCGCTGGTGGGGCGGACGCCGGTGATGCAAAGCCTGTACCGGCTGGTGGCGCGCGTGATGAACACGCAATTGCCGGTGCTGATCACGGGCGAAAGCGGGACGGGCAAGTCACTGATCGCGCGTGCCGTGCATGACTTTTCCGACCGCCGTAGCTTGCCGTTCGTCGTTGTGTCGGCGGCGGATCTGGAGGGGATGGACGGCCCCTCCATGGTGTTGAGCCGTGCCAAGGGTGGCTCGATTCTGTTTGATGAGGTCAGCGATCTGTCCGAGCAGGCACAGGCGCGCATCGTGCGGATGCTGGATGCGCTGGGTGACAATGCCCCGCGGATCATGGCGACCTCGCAATCGGACCTGATGGCGCGGATGGAGGACGGGCATTTCCGCGAGGATCTGTTCTATCGTCTGGGCGGTGTGACCGTCGATGTGCCATCCTTGCGTGAACGCGTGGATGATATCCCGCTGCTGGCCGAACACTTCCTGGCGCGCGCCGAACGCGAAGGCGCACCATTACGACGCTTTGGTGACACTGCCCTCGATCTGGTGCGGGCCTACAGCTGGCCGGGCAATGTGCGCCAGTTGGAAAACGCCGTCCGCCGGTTGGTGTTTACGGCAGCCGAAGATGAAATCACACGCGCCGAGGTCGAAATGGTGCTGGGCAACCAACCGGCGATCGAACCGCTGCGGTCCGGCGGTGAGGGTGATAAACTGAGCGCCAGTGTGGGCAAACACCTGCGGCGCTACTTTGATTTGCATGGCGGCGTGTTGCCGCCGCCGGGGCTGTATAACCGAATCCTCAAAGAGGTTGAAGCGCCATTGATCGAAATTGCATTGGATGCGACAGGTGGAAATCAGGCGAAATGTGCTGATTTGCTTGGGATTAACCGAAATACGTTGCGCAAGAAGATCACGGACCTCGATATCCGCGTGACACGCCGCCGCAAGTTGATGTAAAACCGCAACAGAACCGTGGCGCTACTACGTCAGCGTAGCAGAAAGACCACAGCAATTTGGCGGTATCGTGGGGGCGACCTCACCTCAATCACAGGGCATTGCGCGTGCGGCGTACCCTTCAGGGCCTGAACTTGACGCGATTAAGCCGCTGGTTCCGCCAGCGGCATGTGCAAAATGCGGCCACGATGGGTTTGGTCCTCGCGGCACCCGTGTTGGCCTTGTTGACCTATGTTGTGGTTGGCCCGCTTGATCGTGGGGCATCCTCGACATCCTTGCGCGCGGTTTTGTTGCTTGATTTGATCTACGTGCTTGTCGTCGCGGCACTGGTGATGCGGCAGGTCGCGCGGATGGTGTCGGCGCGGCGCGCGCGGTCAGCGGGATCGCAGTTGAGCTTGCGCCTGACAGGGGTTTTCGCGCTTTCGGCGCTTGTTCCCATCGTTCTGGTGGCGGTGTTCTCGGTCACGCTGATTTCCATTGCACTGGATGGTTTGTTTTCCGAACCGGTCGGCAACGTGTTGCGGACATCGCTGACGACCGCGCAGGCCTATGAGGAAGAACACCGGCAGGAATTGACGCGCGACGGGCGGGGGCTTGCGGCCTATCTGAACCGCGAGCGACAGGCGAACCTGTTCATGGACGACGGCGAGGTGCGGCGTGCGTTGGGCGAAGTGCAGGCCCAGGTCGAACGCGGGTTGAGTGAGGCCTTTGTGATTGACGGGCTGGGCACGATTACGGCGCGGGGCGCGCGATCCTATGAATTTGGCTATGAACGCCCGTCCGCCGATGATTTCACCCGCGCCGACCAGACCGGGCTCGCGATCATTCAGGACTTTGCCAACAACGAATTCCGCGCGCTGATCCCGCTGACGGCCTTCCGCGACCGCTATCTTTATGTCACGCGGCCCGTGGATGGGAACGTTCTGTCCTTGCTGGATGACACCACGGAAACTGTGGCGCAGTACGAAGAATTGCAGAATGAACGCGGCCAGCTTTTGTTCCAGTTTGGTCTGCTTTATCTGGGCTTCGCGATCATCCTGATCCTTGGGGCAATCTGGGGCGGGCTATGGTTTGCCGAGCGTCTGTCGCGTCCTGTGGGGCGTCTGGTGTCGGCGTCGCAACGTGTAGGTTCGGGTGATCTGGACGTGCGGGTGATCGAAGATGACGGCGAGGACGAAATCTCGCAACTGGGCCATTACTTCAACCAGATGACGAGCCGCCTGAAAGGGCAGCGTGACCAGTTGATCGAAACCAATCAACGTACCGAACGCCGGGGGCGCTTGTTTGATTCAGTGCTCAATTCGGTCACATCGGGCGTTGTCGGTCTGGACGCAAACGGGCGCGTCACATTCGTGAACCCTTCGGCGCGCAGATTGCTGTCTGTCAACGACGATCCCGAAGAGACGGCGATCTCGGTGGCGATCCCCGAATTTGCCGATCTCTTTGCGCAGGTCTGCGAGAGCGAGAGCGAAAGCGTACAACAACAGATCAATCTGATCCGCAAAGGCCAGCAGGAAAGCCTGCTGGTGCGCATGGCCCAGCGACGCAATGTCGATGGCACGCTTGAAGGATACGTCGTCGCCTTTGATGACGTGACCGATCTGGTCAGCGCACAACGGATGGCGGCATGGGGTGATGTGGCGCGCCGGATCGCGCATGAAATCAAGAACCCGCTCACGCCGATCCAGTTGTCGGCAGAACGCATCAACCGCAAGTTTCACAAAATGGTGGGCCATGACGCCGACAAGCTGGAGCAGATGACCGATGTGATCGTGCGCCAGACGAATGACCTGCGCCGGATTGTTGATGAATTTTCAAAATTCGCCCGGATGCCGGAACCTGAATTGCACGTCCACGATATGACCCAACTGGTGCATGACGCACTGTCATTGCAAATCTCAGGACAGCCTGATGTGCATTTTGCGGCCAGCATTCCTGATGAAACCGTGCTGGTCGACATGGATGACACGATGATTGGGCAGGCGCTGACCAATCTTTTGAAAAACGCAGGTGAAGCGACGCAAACCTATGTTGAACGGCATGCGCCCGAAGGCTACCGCCCGGAAATCCAGTTGCGCATGTCCTATGACCAAAGCAACGTCATCATCAAAATCTCGGACAACGGGGTCGGCCTGCCAGAGGATCGCGCGCGTTTGTTTGAACCTTACGTTACGACACGGGGCGAGGGGACGGGGCTTGGCCTGTCAATCGTCAAGAAAATCATCGAAGAACACGGTGGTACGCTCTCATTGACGGACGCCGAACCTTTCGCAGGCCACGACCACGCCGGGGCCTGTGCGATTATCCAACTGCCTGCCGCCACACAATCGGTACGGGCTCCAAAAATTCCAGCATGAGGTAGATTATGGGCGATATTCTGATCACTGACGATGAACGCGACATTCGTGAACTCATCTCGGAAATCCTGATTGACGAAGGGTTTACCACCCGGCTTGCGGGCACCTCGGACGAATGTATGGCCCAGATCGCAGCAGAGCCACCGGCGCTGATGATCCTCGATATCTGGCTGAAAGACAGCAACATGGACGGGATTGATATTCTCAAGTCCGTCAAGCGCGACTACCCGGACGTGCCGATTGTTATCATTTCGGGGCACGGCAACATTGAAATTGCCGTGGCGGCCATCAAGCAAGGCGCCTACGATTTTATCGAAAAACCGTTCAACATTGATCAGCTTCTGGTCGTGATCCGCCGTGCGATGGAAACCTCGCGGCTGCGTCGTGAGAATATCGAGCTGAAGCGCGGTGAAAGCCAAACTGCCGAGATGCTGGGCGACAGTGCCGCGTTTCGCACGCTGAAATCGCAACTGGACAAGGT
>CBDTVH010000119.1:0-6478 GCA_965363665.1 uncultured Yoonia sp.
AGTGCTCCACAAAGGCATCCACCTTGGGCAATCGTCATCTTAGCTCCTCCTGACCGTAAGCATTATGACAATAGCACAAGATTAGTTGGCTGTCTTAACGGAAGCTAAGTCCGCAGAGCAGACATGCCCCCTAAAACTCCCCCAGATACGCCACCAGGATATCCAGCGCCGCTTTCAGATCGTCTCGCTCGACCATCTCGGTCACCGTGTGGATGTACCGCGTCCCTACCACGATCCCGACGGCCCGCGCCCCCGCCGCCGCTTGTTGGGCCGCCGCCCCGTCTTGTCCGCCTGAGGCGAGCATTGTCCGCTGGTAGGGGATCTTCTTCTTGATGGCGAGTTCTTCGATTTGCTTGACCAATGCTTTGTCCGCGATGAATGATGCGTCACGCACGTGCAGGCCGAAGCCTTTGCCTTGGGTCGTTGTTGTGTCCTTGTCGGGGATGCCGGGGGTGTCGCAGGACAGCGTCACGTCGATGCCGAGCCCGATGTCGGGCTTGACCCCGTATGCTGACGTGCGGGCGCCGCGCAGACCGACCTCTTCCTGGCAGGTGAAGGCCACGTGGATTTCCGCACCGCGCCCCTTCTTGCCCAGATGCCGGATCGCCTCGATCCCCAGCCAGCACGCGATGCGGTTGTCCAGTGCTTTGGAGACGAACTTGTCCCCCATCTCAAGGAAGGGTTCGTCCATGACCACGTAGTCGCCGACCTTGACGATGTCCTTGGCGGCCTTGCCTAAACCGAGGTCGATGAAGAATTCGCCCACCTCCGGCACCTTTTTGCGGTCTTCGGGGGAAGAAATATGCACCGGTTTGCCGCCGGGGTTCATCACGCCCTTGAAATCGCCCTCATCGGTGCAGACCAGCACGCGGCGGGAAAACAGGTTGCGGGGGTCGAAGCCGCCCACAGGCAGGACATAGAGAAACCCGTTCTTGTCGATATGGCTGACCAGAAAGCCGATCTCGTCCATATGGCAGAGCAGCATGATCTTGGGCGCGTTTTTCTTTTTGGCGTCGCGGCGGCAAAGCAGGGTGCCCATGGGGTCCGTTTCAATCGAATCGAACAAGCCCTTCACTTCGGATTGGATCAGCTCGCGGACCCGTTCCTCGTGACCCGGCACGCCGGGCATTTCGCACAATCGTTTCAGAAGGTCCGTGTTCATGTGGGGTGCTCCTATGTTGCGCATAGATTGGGCCGCGCGCGGTCGGAACGCAATTATCCACATGAAATATTTGCGAAGCCGCGGTTATCCCCAAGAAATTGCTTTACAGGCACGCCCTGCTTGGGCCACGATATCTAGTAGGGGATAAAGGTGAACAACACCGCCCCTAGAGCAGGCACCTAGCGCTTGGGCACTGCCATGACCCATGCGCCAACGCAGTGAGGCCGAGCATATGGCATTGTCCGAGAGTTACCTTGAGGCTGACGATCTTCACCCGATTGATCTGGTGGAACACATCGCAGAACACCATGAATGGGAATTTGACCGTATCCATGACGACCAGATCGCGATGGCCGTGGAAGGTCAGTGGCGCACCTATTCCATCACGCTGGCGTGGTCCGCCTATGATGAGACCCTGCGCCTGATTTGCACCTTTGATATGGAGCCGCCCGCTGACCGGATGCCGGCCCTTTACGAAACGCTGAATGTGATCAATGACCGTTGCTGGGCGGGGGCATTCACGTGGTGGGATGAGCAAAAGCTGATGGTCTACCGGTATGGGTTGATGCTGACCGGCGATCAAGTCGCGGGGCCGGATCAGATTGATACGATGATCGGTGCGGCTGTGGCCGCGTGCGAGCAGTATTATCCGGCGATCCAGTTGGTAACGTGGGCGGACCGAACGGCTGAGGAGGCCGTGCAGGTCGCGATAGGCGGCGCATACGGGCGGGCGTAGTGGTCCGATGATATCTGGCTGACGGCGCACGGGCCACACCGGCCCTAAGTCTGCTTGGCGCACTTAAACGCCGCTGTCGCTATGCCATCGCAATCAAGGCGCCACCACCAAGACGCGAGAACCATGCCAATACGGATGGGCTTGCGATCCTGGACCGCAACTTGTCTGCCAGGAGCGCGTAGGCAAGTGCATTGATCGCGGCAAGCCCGACGAACGTCGCAACAAGTGTTGCGAATTGGGGCAGCAGTGCGCTGTCCACGACAATAAATTGCGGCACGAACGCAATGAAGAAAACGATGGATTTCGGATTGAGTACGGTCACGGCCGTAACGTGCCCAAAAACGCTGAAAAATATCAGAATATCCTTCTCACTTATGAGTGAAGAAGCCATGGCATCGGCAAACAGTAAAGAAGGAACGCCCCAGACGAACCCGGCAATGTCGCGTCCGTTGGGCTGCGCTTGCAGCGATCATTCCCCTGGATACACCGGCCCAATCCGTCAAAACATATCTTTCCCCCCAAGCGTCCTTTGACTAGCCTTGCGATAACGAATAATGAGGTGCTTTGATGAATATGACCGATGTTGCAAAGCGTGGGCTGGTTTTGCTGGGATGCGGCAAAATGGGGTCTGCGATGCTGGAAGGGTGGCTGCGCACTGGTCTGCCGCCGTTGTCGGTTACTGTGATTGATCCCAACCCCTCTGGTTGGTTGAAAGAGCAGGGGGTGCAGATTGGCGGTAAGCTTCCCAAGAACCCGGCGGTTGCGATCATTGCCGTCAAGCCGCAGATGATGGGATCCGCGCTGCCGGACGTCAAGGCGCTGGGCAATGGTGATACGCTGATCATCTCGATCGCTGCCGGAACACCGATCGCAACTTTTGAAGACGCGTTGGGCAAAGACACTCCGATCATTCGGGCGATGCCGAATACGCCCGCTGCCATTGGTCGCGGCATTACGGCTATCGTGGGCAATGACAAGGTCGCCAGCGATCAGATGGATCTTGCAGAGGGGTTGCTTTTGTCCGTCGGCGATGTCGTGCGTTTGGATGGCGAAGACCAGATGGATGTTGTCACGGCTGTTTCCGGGTCGGGTCCGGCTTACGTCTTTCATTTGATCGAAACGCTTGCCGCGGCAGGCATGGCCGAAGGTCTGCCTGCTGATCTTGCCATGCAACTGGCCAAGGCGACTGTCGCAGGGGCGGGTGAGTTGGCCCAGAATGATGAGGTCAACCCCGCGCAACTGCGCGCTAACGTCACCTCACCGAATGGCACAACGGAAGCGGCCTTGAAGGTCTTGATGGATTTCGAGACAGGCTTCCCGCCGCTTTTGCGTCGTGCGGTTGCTGCCGCTGCCAAACGGTCGCGTGAGTTGGCTGATGGCTGAGATTACCTTTGATGATTTCATGAAAGTCGATGTACGTGTCGGGACGGTGCTGCGTGCAGAGCCGTATCCAGAGGCGCGCAAACCGGCGATCAAGCTTTGGATTGATTTTGGCGAAGAAATTGGTGAGAAAAAGACCTCAGCCCAAATTACTGCACATTATCAACCTGACACGCTGGTTGGGCGTCAGGTGATGGCCGTGGTCAATTTCCCGCCCCGTCAGATTGGCAAGTTCATGTCAGAGGTTCTGGTTCTAGGCATGCCTGATGAAAACGGTGAGGTCGTTCTGGTTGGACCCGACCAAAAAGTGCCACTTGGAGGGCGTTTGCATTGAAGAAACTTCTGATCACCCGGCTTTTGCCCGAAGCAAACCTGGCCGCCGCAAGGGTGCGTTATGACGTGACGGTGCGCGATACCGCCGACGGGCTGACCAAAGAAGAGGCCGCTGCCGCCTTGCGCGATTATGATGCGATCCTGCCCACATTGGGGGATCAGTTCACCGCAGAAACCTTTGCCGGGGACATTCGCTGCGGTGTGCTGGCCAATTTCGGCGTTGGCTATAACCACATTGACGCAGAAGCTGCGGCCAAGGCTGGCGTTTTGGTGTCGAACACACCTGACGTGGTGACGGATGCCACCGCTGATATTGGTCTGACCCTGATCCTGTCCGTCTGCCGCCGTGCCGGTGAAGGCGAAAGGCTGGTCCGCGCTGACCAATGGGGCGGCTGGGGGCCGACGCAGATGCTGGGCACGCATGTGACAGGCAAAACCGTCGGTATTGTCGGCATGGGCCGGATCGGGCAGGCTGTGGCGCGGCGCTGTCATTTTGGGTTTGAGATGCCGGTAAAGTTTTTCAACCGTTCGCAGAAATCCGTGGATTTCCCCGCCGAACAGGTCGGCACTTTGGCAGAGCTGATGGGGGCTTGCGATATCATTGTCGTCACCGTGCCTGGCGGTGGGTCCAATACGCATCTGATTGATGCCGATGCATTGGCGGCAATGAAGCAGACAGGTATTTTCGTCAATATCGCCCGCGGCGATGTGGTGGATGAAGAGGCGCTGATCGCCGCTCTGCAATCGGGCCAGATTGCGGGCGCGGGATTGGATGTCTTTGCCAAGGAACCCATCGTTCCCGATGCCTTCCGCGCGATGGAAAACGTCGTGCTGTTGCCCCATCTTGGGACCGCCGCATTGGAGGTCCGAGAGGCGATGGGCCAGATGGCCCTTGATAACATCATAGCGTGGGATGAAGGCCGTCCTTTGCCACAAGCGGTCTAGTATTCAGGCGATATCTTGCGCGTGCTTTGGTCCGCTTTGCTGAATTTTGTTCGCTGCCGTCTATTTGCGTCTACTCTCGCCCGTAAAGGAGAACGCGCATGATAACGCTTGATTTTACCGGGGATATGTCTGCCCCGCGCCGCGCCGTGTTTGAAAACGCGGCCCGCCGTTGGGACCGCGTGATGGACACCGGGTTCGATCCGCTGGATGTGGACGGAGAGACGCTGACAGGTCTTGTCATCGCCGCAAGCATCGAGGCGATTGATGGTGCAGCGGGCATTCTGGGGCAAGCGGGTCCGACTGTCTTGCGCGAAGATACCGGGTTGCCGGTCATGGGCATCATGCAGTTCGATGATGCGGATATCGCGCGGCTTGAAGCTGAGGGTAGCTTTGCGGACGTGATCCTGCACGAGATGGCGCATGTTCTGGGGTTTGGAACGCTATGGAGCCGCAACGGGCTGATCGCTGCGAGCGGGACAAATGATCCGCGTTTCACGGGTCGCGCCGCCGCGCGCGAGTTTGCGGCTCTGTTGCCCGATGACGGACCGTTCGTGCCGATTGCCAACACAGGCGGGATTGGCACCCGTGAGGGTCACTGGCGTGAACTGGTTTTCGGAGACGAGTTGCTGACCGGCTTTTTATCCGGCGCCAATCGCCCGCTGAGCCGCATGTCGATCGCATCGTTTGAAGACCTTGGTTATCAGGTCGATTATACGACCGCTGATCCGTTCCAGCTGCCCAGTTTCCGCGATCTGGCCCTGATGGGTATCACCGAGGCGGTACGTATCTGCGATCTTTGCCGTGTAGAAAGACCTGTGCCACGCGTCGTGCCTTGCTAGGGCAAACAAAGGACAGAATGACGCGAAGGCGGGTACTGGTATGGGTCGCACCCGCGGGCTATAGCGGTGCTGAATTGCTTGATCCGATGGCTGCTACGCTTAGCCGCTCTTTCAACGTCCTGATCAGGCGCACCCCGGAGACCCGATATGAAACTGACGTCTTATGTGGCCATTACCGTTTTGTTCACGATTCCAACCACTTCCAACGCCCATGAATATAAGATCGGTCATTTGGTGGTCGATCACCCGATGGCCTTTGAAACGGCGCAAACCGCGCAGACGGCAGGTGGCTTTCTGACCGTCACCAACACTGGCGCCGAAGACGACCGGCTTGTCGCGGTTGAGGCCGATTTCCCCCGCGTCGAAATTCACACGACTCAGATGGATGGCGATGTCGCCCGGATGATGCGGTTGGAGAACGGCGTTGTCGTCCCCGCAGGTGACACCATCATGCTGCAACCCGGCGGTCACCATGTCATGTTCATGGGACTTGGAGGCGATCCGTTTGAAGTGGGTGAAAAGGTGCCAGCGACGCTGGTCTTTGAAAACGCGGGTCGTCTTGAGGTAATGTTCGACGTCGAAGAACGCAGGATGGATGGCCATGGTGGCATGGACCACGGTGATCACAGCACGAACAATCAGGCGCCTGACCTAGATTAAGCCCGGCTTATGCGATCTGCCTTTTTGCGGACCAACACGCTGCGCAAGTCATGCATCGCCATCAACAGATCGTCGGTGATCTGCTCTAGCTGCGCATCGTTTGCCTTTGTCTGCGCCCAGTGTGCGGTCAGGTTCAGGTGGTCTATTGCCCGGTGGATATCATCGAAGTCCCGCGCTGTCAGTACTGCCAGTCGTTGCTGCATCCAGTCGTTGATCACGGTTTCTTCGTCAGCGCTCAGCGTGGCGTCACCCTGCGCTTTGTAATCACCCCGGTTGGTGTTCACCACGGCGATTTGGTCCATCTCGATACGCCGCTCGCGGTTCTCGGTGTTGATCCGGAAAACAGCGGCGCCATTGTCACGGATGCGGAAGTAGAGTTCGGGCAGTGCGGTCATGTCAGCCCTTCGCAAAAGCTGATGATCC
>CBDTVH010000120.1:0-6476 GCA_965363665.1 uncultured Yoonia sp.
CAACGCGCTGCCCGCGTTTGGCCGCCGAAACCAATGTCTGGGTGATTTTTTCTTGTGGCCATGAGTGGCAGCCGGGCGCTTTGCCGACATAGACACGCGCGGCGTCGCGGCGGGCCAGTTCGAGGATTTCGGGGTCGAGAAGGCGGTCGTAGTAGATCACATCGGCCTCTTGCAGTCGTTGTACGCCGCGCAGGGTGATAAGGTCTTTTGCGCCCGGACCTGCGCCCACCAGGCTGACGCTGCCGAAATGCGATGCTCCAAATTCACCTGTGTCGATGGCAGTCTTGATTAGCTTTGCCGTGTCCCGCTCGGCTCCGCTTGCGAACAGGCGGCGCGGAGTATCGTTAAACACCCAGCGCCAAAGATCGCGCCGCGCACGGGGGGCAAGCCGCGCGGCTGCAGCCATGCGCATCCGGCCTGCGAGGGCGGCGAGGTCGCCCAGACGTGGCTCAAGGCTTTCTTCCAGTTTTGTCTTGATCTGGCGGGCCAGCACGGGGGCTGTGCCTTCGGTTCCAATGGCGACGACCACCGGATCGCGGTCAACGATCGAAGGCGTGATCGCATCGCAAAGGTCCGGCTGGTCGACGACATTCACCGTTGCGCCCCCCGCCTTTGCCAGAGCGTGGAGGGCCATATCCATCCCCGGACAGCCTGTTGCCACGAAGACGAGCGCAGTGTCCGAGAAGTCCTGCGGCGTGATCGGGCCTGCGCGATGTGTCACACGGCCAGCGGCGGCCAGAGCGGCCAATTCCGGTTCCAGGTCATGAGCGAAGACGTCGATCTGCGCCTGTGTCTTCAGGATGAGACGTGCCTTCTGTGCAGCCTGTTCGCCGCCGCCCACGATGACAACGCGGCGGCCTGCCATTTGCAAGAACATCGGAAAGGTTTTCATGCGGAGAGCCTTTTTGTACGGTGACGCGCATCCCAAAGTGCGCGGGCCATGTGATCGCAATCAGCTATGGTTGACGCGGCCCGTAAGGCAAACAGCGCAAGGGCAGCGGTGCCGGTGACGGTCGCAACTGCGAACTCATCCTCTATATCCCCACGCCAAAGGCCGCGCAGATCCACGTCGTCACCCACTTCATGGAGACGGCGTGTGTCATCCAGTAGGGGTGCGGCAGCCTGTTTGATGTGGGCACCGTCGCGCAGACCGAAGATGGTAACGTCCTTTGAGGGATGGCGTTCAAACTCGCCCCCGCCGCCTTTGATGATTGCGAGGTCGCGCGTGCTCAGCAGCTCCGCAGCGCGAGCTTGTAGGCCGCGATAGGACGGGTGGAACACACCTTGTACGCTGACCGGTGCCTGGGATGGATTCCACATACGCAGCACTGTGTTGATACATGACCGCAACCCGAACGTGTCGCGCAAATTCAACAAGCCGAAGGCCATAGGGCTAAACGTTTCAAGTGGTGTGTAGGTCACGGCCTGTCCGGCCAGATCGATGGCCTCGCGCACCGAGGCGCTTGACGCCTGATGCGAGTTCCAACCGTGTATTGATACGCGATATCCCGCCTGCGCGACCAATCGTGCGGCCAGCAGGAACAGTGGTGCGCCGCGGCTGCGGCCTGCGGCATAGGACGGCCAATCAAGGTCTGCCGCGGGCAGTTTGCCAGACCCATGAGCCCGCAGAGCACCGGTAAATCCGGCAATCTCTTCGGGCGTTTCGCCGCGCAACCGCAATACCATCAGAAGGGCACCAATGGCCTCGGGTGCGGCATCTCCTTGCAGGATCAGCGACATTGCCTCCTGCGCCTCCGCCATGGTCAGGGGCCGTGCCCGCCCTGCGCCACGGGCGACGATCCGGACGAAGGGGGCGATAGTCATTCGGCGGCCATCGGGGTTGATGCTTCGGCAATCAGGGTTTGGAGTTCGGGTTTGCACGAT
Source organism: uncultured Yoonia sp. (assembly GCA_965363665.1). GTDB lineage: Bacteria > Pseudomonadota > Alphaproteobacteria > Rhodobacterales > Rhodobacteraceae > Yoonia. The sequence continues at coordinate 1,885 of CBDTVH010000120.1, forward strand.
CCGCAATTCGTGCCCGCGCAAGTCGCTTCACCCAAGGCAGTGACGGTGCCCGCGCCGTTTGCGATGGCCGAGGTCAGCGTGTTGCGCCCGACATTGAAACAGGCGCAGATGGTTGCCCCCGGATCGGGCAGACTGGCAGCGTTGCGACCGGCAAGTGCGGCAAGCGGAGGGGTATTGGTGCCGATTGCCGCGATGATCGCATTGCGGGCAACCACGATGGGGCGGGGTGCGACAAACAGGAGTGCAGCGATCACGCCATCCTGGACCAAGGCCACGCGGATGATGCCGCTGGCCGGGTCGGTGTGGATTGATGCCTTAGCTTCTGTAAGCCCAGCGAGCTGTCGCGCTTCGGCTTCCCAATCTGTGGGCATTCTGCGACCTGCCAATTCCGCCTGCCAACCTGTGGCAGTGCGGGCCACCGCAGCATAGGGAGTTTGGGCCCTGGGCTGTTGGCGACTGGCAAGAAATCCGTACCATTTTGCGCGATACACCTGTGCCGTAACTGCGCCAGCCTTGAGCGCGGGCTGCCCTGAAACGGGATCGACGACAGGCGCGGTGAGGCTGTTGATCGTAGCGCGATTGGTTCGTTGACGGGTCCAATGCATCGGTGCAAACAACTGGCCCCGCGGGGCGCGATCGGTGATCAACGCACGCAACAGAGATGAGCCATAGAGGCTCTCGACTTCCATGATCGCACCGGGGCCTGCGCCCAGTTCGGCGGCATCGGCCGGATGGATTTCAACGTAAGGCTCGGCCAGATGAGCGCTCAATCGTGCGGATTTTCCTGTGCGGGTCATGGTGTGCCACTGGTCACGGTTGCGGCCGGTGTTCAGGGCAAAGCGCGGTTTGGTCAAGGTGGCGGCGGTGACGGGGATCATGCGCGCCTTGCCGTCGGGGTGATAGAACTGCCCGTCCGCGAAGAAACGGTGGCCGTTTCGCGGCCACTGCGTGGGGATCATCGTGGCGTAGTCGGCATCGGCAAAAATGCTGAGGTCCAGATCGCGGGGGAAGGCGGACAGTGCTGCGTCCAGGGCCACGTATTCAGCAAAGATGTCGGCGGCGGTCTGGTAGCCGAAGGCATCCCCAAATCCCATCCGCGCGGCCACATCGCCTACGATCCGCCAATCGGGGCGCGCCTCTGCCGGTGCTTTCAGGAACGCCCGCTGGCGCGAGATGCGGCGTTCGGAGTTCGTGACGGTGCCGTCTTTTTCGCCCCAGCCTGCTGCGGGCAGTAGAACATCGGCAAGGGCGTTGGTATCTGTCTTTTCGATCATGTCCGAGGTCACGACAAACGGGACATTTGCAATTGCCTCGGCCACGCCATCGGCATCGGGCATGGACACGGCGGGGTTGGTGGACATGATCCAGAGTGCTTTGATCTTTCCGTCTGCGCAGGCCCGAAACAGATCAACCGCTTTCAGCCCCGGTTTGGTGCAGATCGTTGGGCTGTTCCAAAAGCTCTGCACGGCAGCGCGGTGGTCAGGATTGTCGATGTCGAGATGATTGGCGAGCATATTGGCCAGCCCGCCAACCTCGCGCCCGCCCATGGCGTTGGGTTGGCCTGTTACAGAAAATGGCCCGCTGCCGGGCCTGCCGATGCGCCCTGTTGCAAGGTGACAGTTGAGGATCGCATTGACTTTGTCGGTACCGGATCGGGACTGGTTCACGCCTTGGGAATAGACAGTGACGACCTTGTCGGTGCGTGTCCAGAGCTGAAAGAAAGTGGCGAGCTCATGTTCCATCAGGCCAGTGTCGTTGGTGCCTGATGCGCACGCCGAATTGATCGCCTCCGCAACTCCGTTCACATGCGCAGATGTGAAGGCCGCGTCGATCTGTCCTGTCTTTGCCAGATGCGCTAGCAATCCGTTGAACAAGGCGACATCGCCGTCGGGCGCAATGGAAAGATGCAGGTCAGCCAGATCGGATGTCGCCGTGCGGCGCGGGTCGATGTTGACGATTCGCATGGTGGGCCGCGCCTCTTTTGCGGCCGCAATCCTTTGGTACAGAACCGGATGGCACCACGCGAGGTTCGATCCCACCAGCACGATCAGGTCCGCTTGTTCCAGGTCTTCGTAGGTTCCGGGCACCGTATCAGTCCCAAAGGCGCGTTTGTGGCCGGCAACAGAAGACGCCATGCACAGACGCGAATTTGTGTCGATGTTGGCAGATCCGATGAATCCTTTCATCAGCTTGTTGGCGACATAGTAATCTTCAGTCAGCAGCTGGCCCGAGGCATAGAAGGCCACGCTGTCAGGGCCGTGTTCCGCAATTGCGGCGCTGATCTTTTCAGCCACTAGATCAAGCGCGCTGTCCCAATCCGTGTTCACTCCATGGACCTTGGGCGCAAGCAACCGTCCTTCCAGATCAATCGTCTCGGCCAAGGCGGCGCCCTTGGAACATAGCCGCCCGAAGTTCGCCGGATGGTCGGGATCGCCCTTGATCGTTCCATCGGCCCCCGCCAGAACCCCACAGCCCACGCCGCAATAGGGACAGGTTGTGCGGGTCAGGCTCATGCGGCGGGCCGGGCTTGCAGGAAGGTCCGGTCGAGCAGGATGCGCCCACCTTCGATACGCGCCGGATAGGTCGCAACGCGCCCTTCATCGGCACCTTGGGCTTTGCCGGTTTCCAGCGAAATCACCCAGTTGTGCAGCGGGCAGGTGACCGAGGTGCCGTGCACGATCCCTTCGGCCAGTGGCCCCGCTTTGTGGGGGCAGGCGTTATCAAGTGCGAAGACCTGATCATCTGCGGTGCGAAACACGGCAACACATCCAAGGGCGGTTTTGATCATGCGCGCGCCGCGCGCTGGCACGTCATCCAGGGGTGCGATGTCGATCCAGTCGGTCATTCGGCGGCCTCCAAAGACAGGTTGGCGAGAGGCTGATAGCGTTCGGTTTGCTTTGCGACGTGTGCGGCCCATGGATCATGGCGGTAGATCGTCTGGCTGAGTTCAAACCGCTCGACCAATTCGTCGCGCTCTGCCTCCACCCGCTCCTTGATCCACGCGAGGCCCACTTTGGCCATCCATTTGTAAATCCGGTCAAGGTATTTGGCGTTTTCGCGATAGAGCTGGGTGACGGCCTTTATGACGAGGATCGCGTCGTCTTCGGTCGCGACCTGACACAGCAGTTCGGTTTCTTTGACGTCCATGCCGGCCGCGCCACCGATGCTGATCTGATAGCCACTGTCGACACAGACCACACCAATGTCCTTGCAGGTGGCCTCAGCGCAATTGCGCGGGCAACCGGACACGGCGAGCTTCAGTTTATGGGGGGTCCATGCGCCGTGCAGTGTCTGTTCCAGCTTGATGCCAAGGCCCGTGCTGTCCTGCGTACCAAAGCGGCAATGATCGGTGCCAACACAGGTTTTCACCGTGCGCAGCCCCTTGGAATAGGCGTAGCCCGACACCATGCCAGCGTCGTTCAGGTCTTTCCAGATGGCGGGCAAATCCTCGCCCTTCACCCCCAAAAGGTCGATCCGTTGGCCGCCGGTGACCTTTACGGTCGGCACCATGTATTTGTCCGCCGCATCGGCAATGGCACGCAGTTCGTTCGGGGTCGTGATCCCGCCCCACATGCGCGGCACGACGCTATAGGTGCCGTCTTTTTGGATGTTGGCGTGCTTGCGCTCGTTGATGAACCGGCTTTGAGGATCGTCTTGGTATTCAAGCGGCCAATCGGCCAGCAGGTAGAAGTTCAGCGCCGGGCGGCAGACATGGCAGCCATCGGGTGTTTTCCACCCGCACTCCTGCCAGACCGCAGGCATGGATGTGAGCCGTTGCGACTTAATCATGCGCCGCACGTCCTCATGGGTCATGACCGTGCAGCCGCACACCGACGCCGCTGCGGGGATGACGAAGTCGTCTCCCAATGTGACCGCCAGCACCTGTTCGACCAGACCCGTGCAGGTCCCGCAGGACGCGCTGGCCTTGGTCACAGCCTTGATCGCGCCCAGATCAGAGGCGCCCGCCGCGATGGCGTCTTCGATTTGTCCTTTGCAGATCCCGTTGCAGCCACAGATCTCCGCGTCACGCGGTAAGGCTGCAACAGCTGCTAAAGGGTCCAGGGGGGTCCCCCCTTGGTAGGCGGGGCCGAAGATCAGCGTTTCACGCATCTCCGAAATATCGGTCTTGTCGCGAATGAGGCCAAAGAACCAGTTGCTGTCGGCGGTGTCACCATACATGACCGCACCGACAAGCGTGTCATCCTCGATCACAAGACGGCGGTAAACGCCACGTGCGGGATCGCGGAACACGATATCCTCGCGCCCTTCGCCTTCGGCAAAGTCACCGGCACTGAACAGATCGCAGCCTGTCACCTTCAACTTGGTGGCCAGTTCCCTGGAGACGAAGGCATCGTCCTGCCCGAGCAGGGATTTCGCCACCACCTTGGCCTGATCATAAAGCGGTGCGACAAGGCCGAACAACAGCCCGTCAAATTCCACGCATTCGCCAACCGCAAAGATATCGGGGTCGGATGTTTGCAGCTGGGCGTTCACCTCAACCCCGCGCGCGACCTGCAGACCGGCATCGGTCGCCAGCCGTGTTTCGGGGCGGATACCAACGGCCATGACGACCAGATCGGCCTCCAGAACGG